>JANMWM010000333.1:0-23025 GCA_031394005.1 Sphingomonas sp. | reverse complement strand
AAAAACCAGTCTGACGTTCACTGACGCCATCGGTACCGTCCGCCTCAAAATCTGGCTCGCCAACATTAATCAACGCTCCCCGCCAAACCGGGAACTGCAAAATATCACAGCACACCGCATCATACGTATCGCCCAACCACTCTGCTTCGCGGCATAAACGTACAAAGTCGAGCTTAGAGGCCGTTTCGAAATTCATGAAAGCCGTGCCAATTTGCGGGTCATGAGCATGGATGCTGCGGCGTAAGCGACCAGAGCGATCGTCACGATCGTCCCGCCGACTGCGAAAATCACGTCGAACAATTCGTTTCCAAAATGGGCGGCAACGCCAACAGCCGCCGGGATTGTGCTGAAAATACCGAAAACGATGAGAAGCTTGGCCCTGATGAAAGCGACGGTCTGGAATCAGATCATGGCGAATTCCTAAGTTTGGTGCGCACCTTCGACCCGCAGCAGCATCCGGTGCCGATCAAGTCGATGTAATGCTAGTCTGACCAATATAGACGGGAAGGCCGACGACCTTCGATCAAGCTCGGAAATCGGTTGGCAGGCCGAGATCGCCGGGAACGATTATTGGGCCGTTGGTCGGCTGTGACCGAACTGCATCATGAATGGACTATTCACCATTTCGCAATCCAGTAGGGCCGATGACGTCCCGATTAGCGGTTGTGTCGCGAGCCGACATGACTCATCACATCCCGAAGTTGTGTCGGGGGAGGACGATATGCGCCGTCGTGCCAAGGAATTCATCGAGATCAGCGACCACACGTCGCTCGATATGCTGATCAAGACATTGGTCGCCATCCGCGATAACCTTGACGCCCATGCCGAGCCTGAGCTCAAACTGCGCGGCGATGACATCTTTGGACGCCGCCTGTCCGTCAGCTACTTCCGCGAATTGTCCGAGGAAGAGAGCGCGCTCGACGCGCGCTACGAACACGCTCGGTTCAGCGCCGATGCGCGCGAGATCGAGCGACTTCAAGAAGCACTTGATCAGATCCCCTCGCGACGCGACGATGACCGGATGCGCCACGCAGCCTGAAGCCGCCGCCTTCGCTATTGAGCAGCCCGAGGCCGCCACCTTCGCTATTGAGCAGCCCGAAGCCCGCTCAACTCACCATTCGGCGAAGCTGCCGTCCTTCTGACGCCATACGGGGTTGCGCCAGCGGTGGGGCTCGCGCGCCGCTTCGCGCACCGCCGCCTCGTCGATGGTGACGCCGAGTCCGGGCTTTTCAGGTATCGGCAGATAGCCGTCGGCCGGCGACAACACGTCCTTGTCGGTAATGAAGTTGAGCAGGTCGTGGCCGCCGGTGTTGTAGTGGATGCCGAGGCTCATTTCCTGGATCGCGACATTGGGCGTGCAGGCGGCGAGCTGGAGGCAGGCAGCGAGCGCCAGCGGTCCGAGCGGACAATGCGGCGCGACCGCGATGTCATATGCCTCGGCCATGGCGGCAATCTTGCGGCATTCGAGCAGACCACCGGCGTGACTCAGGTCGGGCTGGATAATGTCGACGGCGCCGCCTTCGAAGAACGGCTTGAAATCCCAGCGTGAATAGAGCCGTTCGCCGAGCGCGATCGGCGTGCTGGTATTGCGCGCGATTTCCGCGAGGCCCTCGTGATTTTCCGACAGCAGCGGCTCTTCGATGAACAACAGGCCGAGCGGTTCGAGCGCCTTGGCGAGTTGCTTGGCGAGCGGGCGATGGACTCGGCCATGGAAATCGAGTCCGACGTCGACCCCCTCGGCCTGCGCCGCCTCGACCCGCATTATCACCGCGTCAAACAGCTTCGGCGTACCGAGCCAGTCCAGCTCGGCGGTCGCGTTCATCTTGACCGCCGAGAAGCCCTGGGCGCGCCGGGCTTTCGCCGCCTCGCCGATCTCGTTGGGTCGGTCGCCACCGATCCACGCATAGGCGCGCACCCGGTCGCGTACCCGGCCACCGAGCATCTGCCACGCGGGCAGGCCGTAACGGTGCCCCTTGAGGTCCCACAGCGCCTGCTCGAACCCGGCAAGCGCCGACATCAGCACCGGTCCGCCGCGATAGAAGCCGCCGCGATAGGCAACCTGCCAGATATCCTCGATGCGGTCGGGGTCGTGGCCGATGAAGCGGTCGCGCAGCGGTTCGAATGCGCCCATCACCGCTTCGCCATGCCCTTCGAGGCTAGCCTCGCCCCAGCCCGCCGCGCCGTCGGCGGCCTCGATCCGGACGAACAGCCAGCGCGGCGGGACGAGGAAGGTTTCGATGCGGGTTATGGTGGTCGGCGAGATGCTCATTATGCGGCGTCTGGGTTGGAGACTTGGGGTTGGTCACCGGTTCCAGTGGCGGCGGCGGTCGCAGCGGCCTGGACCCGCGTTCCCGGCCAGCTGGTCTGCGACGGCGGGACGATCGGGACAGCGAGACACACCGAAGAGGCGGGCAGCACGTCGCGCCAATCGGCGATCAGTTTCTTGTAGGCGACCCCGACATTGCGGATCTTGCGGTCGAGGTCGAACAGCCCGAGCGGATTGACGTTGCCGTTTTGCTCGCGAAGTGCGGTGTCCCAATCGACCTGGTCGGTCAGCGAATACCAGGTGAAACCGACGGTCGGAATGCCAACGTTGCGCAGGCGCAGCACATTGGCCCATTCTTTCCACAGCCATTGCACCGCTTCCTGCCCCGTCGGACCTTCGCGCAGGTTCGTTTCGGTATGCATGATCGGAACGCGGTAGCGATTGTGGTACTGGCGGGTGATCTCGGAATAGCCGAACACTTCGCCCGACGCTTCGGTATGGCCGTCGGCGAATACCCGATGCTCGTTGGTCATGTAATAGTCGTTGCCGAGGATACAGTGCTGCTTGAGCCGGTTGTCGAGGAAGAAGTGATATTCCGGGCGGGTCATCCCGTTATCCATGAGATATTCGTACATCTCGCTGTCGACGCGGCGGCCGTAGTTGAGATCGAGGCTGAGGAAGCGCCGCGAGTTCATCACCTCGGCCTTGCCGATCGCGGCGGGACTGTCGGCGTGGAAATATTCCGAACTCTCGGACTGGATGAATATCGCGTCGGCGCGGCGCTTGAGGATTTCGGTCATCGCCAGGATGTTCGCCTTGACGATATGTTTGAGCGCGGTGACGAAAGTTAGGTCGGTCGTCCCCTGCTCGTTCCACCAGCCATATTTAGCCGAGAAGACCGCGCAGATGAACATCTCGTTGACCGGCGTGTAGAGCTGGATCCAGGGGTAACGCTCGGCGAAGGCGGCGGCGTAGACCGCGAACAGCGCAGGGAAATCGCCGTTCTGGAAATTGCCGATCCAGTCGGGAACGCCGAAGTGGCACAGGTCGATGATCGGGGTGATGTCGCGGCGTTTGAGGTCACCCAGCGTGATATCGGAGAATTCCCAGTCGTAGCGGCCTGGCGCGAGCCATGTCTTGTGTAAAGGGGGGCCGTAGCGGAGGAAGCTGATGCCGACTTCCTGGACGCAGTCGAAATCCTCGCGCCACCGGCGATAATGGTCGGAGGCGCTCATCTGGTCGACTCGGACCGTCCCGTTCTGGATAGTCGGGATGCTGTTCTCTATCCCGGTGGCGAACATGAAATTAGTGATATTGCGTCTCCCGGGGGATGTCGGCGCGGCTAGCCCGCGAATGGGCACTCGGCGATTCCGGCAACGCCGGGTTCAAACATAAACAGTCCGCCCGCCGAAGGTTGCGCGGCGAGCGCGGATTCGTCGAGTCCGATACGGGCCGAGGTAATGTAGAGGCGGTCGAGGGATGGGCCGCCGAAGGCGACGCTGGTCGGGCGCTGGACCGGCACATCGATCGTCGCGAGCGGGAGTCCTTCTGGCGAAAAGCGGCGCACTGCCCATCCGTCCCAGAAGGCGACCCACAGGCAGCCTTCTGCATCGACCGTCATACCGTCGGGATATCCCTCGGCGCCGGTGAAATGGAGGAAGGTCTCGCGGCCGCCGAGCGAACCGTCTGGAGCGAGCGCGAATCGGTAGATCGTCCGGCGCGCGGAGTCGGTGTGGTACAGTATATCCCCGGACGGGCTAAAAGCCGGGCCATTGGTGACTGCATATCCCTCGTCGCGTTTCGTGACGTGCTGCCGAGCGCCCAGCTGGTAAAGCGAGCCGAGCGATTCCTTTTCGCGATCGTCCATCGTGCCCGCCCAGAATCGGCCTTCGCGATCAACTTTGCCATCGTTGAAGCGATTGTTGGGAATGTCCGCCTCGGGATTGTTGACAAGGCTGAAGTGCAGCATATCGCCTGCGATCTCGATCAGTTGGAAACCATTCTCGGTCCCCGCAATGAACCCGCCCGACGCTCGCGGCGAAACCGCGCCGACGCTCATCGGCGTCGACCACTCCCTGACCCCTGCTTCGTCAAGCCGGAACAGTCGGCGGCCCTTGATGTCGACCCAGTAAAGAGCGACGTCGCGCTCGACCCAGACCGGCCCTTCGCCAAGGACGGCTTTGACATTGGCGACAAGGTGGATAGCGGGTGACATGCCGCGCGTGGATAGCCACTGAGCCGCAAATTGAAAGAGGTGACACACCGCCTCGGTAGCTGGGGATGTGAATGTTCGGGCAATCAGGCTTCATTGCCGTGGACTGGGGCACCACCAACCGCCGCGCTTATCGGGTCGGCGCAGACGGCCGGCACGAGGCCGAGTTCGAGGACGACCGCGGCGTGCTGTCGATCGCTCACGGTGGCTTCCCGGCGGCAGCGGCGGAGATACGCGCCCGACTCGGCGACTGGCCGATGCTGCTGGCGGGGATGGTCGGATCGAACCGGGGCTGGGTCGAAGCGCCCTACGTCTCGTGCCCCGGCGGGTTCGACGATCTGGCGGCGAACGTCGTGTGGACCGAGCCCAAACAATCGGCGATCGTGCCCGGTCTGTCCTATCTCTCCGCCGACCGCGCCGACGTCATGCGCGGCGAAGAAGTGCAGATGCTCGGCGCGGTAGCGCGCGGGCTGATCCCGGCGGACGGGCTGGCGTGTCACCCGGGGACGCACAACAAATGGGTAACGCTCGACGGCGGGCGGATCACAGCGTTTCGGACGGTCATGACGGGCGAACTATTCAACCTGCTCAAGTCGAGGGGGATATTGGCGGATTGGCTGCAAGGCCCGGTTGGCGTCGGCGATGCCTTCCGCGCCGGCGTCCGCGAAGGGCTGAAGGGTGGCGCGATCGCCGCCGACCTGTTCGCTGTTCGCGCGCGGGTCCTGCTTGGCCAGGCGAACGCCGACGACGCGCCGAGCTTTACGAGTGGCCTATTGATCGGGTCGGACGTGTGTACCGGACTAGGCGAAGCCCCCGGCGCGGTGACTGTCATCGGTCGCCCCGAACTGACCCGTCTCTATGCCGCCGCGATCGCCGAGGCAGGGCGCGCGGCGAAGGAAGTCGATGGCGAAGATGCGTTCCTCGCCGGGATCGTCGAAGTCGCACGGAGAATGTCATGATCGAGTTGTTCAAGCGCTATTTCGACCTCTGCCCGCTCGTTGCGATCATCCGCGGGGTCACACCCGAAGAGGTCGAGGCGGTCGGTGAGGCGATTTTTGCCGCGGGCATTCGCATCATCGAGGTGCCACTCAATTCGCCGGACCCGTTCGAGTCGATCCGCCGATTGTCGGCCCGCATGGGCGACCGCGCCCTGGTCGGAGCGGGCACGGTTCTCAACGTCAGCCAAGTACGCGAGGTCGAGCGGGCTGGCGGGCGGCTCGTGGTTTCGCCCAATACCAGCCCCGACGTGATTCGAGCCACGGTGCACGCCGGGATGGTTTCGGCGCCGGGCTATTTCACCCCTTCAGAAGCCTTCGCCGCGATCGACGCCGGCGCAACCGCGCTCAAGCTGTTCCCGGCCGAAGCGACGAATCCGAAAGTGGTCAAGGCGCAACGCGCCGTGCTCCCCAAGGAATTGCCGCTGCTGATCGTCGGCGGGGTCTCCTCGACCAATATGCAGCCTTGGCTCGACGCGGGAGCAAACGGGTTCGGACTAGGTTCGGGCGTCTATGCGCCGGGCCGCTCAGCCAAGGATAGCGGTGCGCGAGCCGCTGCCTATGTTCAGGCCCTTGCCTCGATTTGAGGCGCGCCCTCCTCAAGGTCGCGCGTATCATCGAAGCGGCCATAGTCGACCGTCCGGACACCATGCTCATCGAGCCCGAGGATGTCGACGAAGCGCGCGTTCCAGCGCAGGTCCTTGGGCGTGTAGGCCCAGCGCCCGTGGATAATCTGCCCGGTCCGCTCGTCAACTCCCGACAGCACAACGATGATTTCGAACCCCTCTGGCGGCTCGCGGCTGTCTAGCCACTGATGGAGCGGGCTGTCCTCATCAATCGGGTGCATGATCGTCCAGGTCAGCATGAAGATCGGATTGGCATTGCGCGCGAGCGTGAGATCGCGAAAGCGCCGCATTCGGCTGCCCTCGACGATTTCGTCACCGAGCAGCGAGACGTTGGCCGCGACTTCGAAGATCAGATTGTGCCGCTGGTTAGCGGCGCGGAACATCAGCGTTGGGACTCCCTCCACCGGGCCAATTACCGCCACTTTCGAGAACAGGATCCGCGCGGTCGGGCGCGAGAATCGCGCGAACATAATCCCGGTCACCAATGCAAAAAAAAGGATGCCGAGTGAAATCTCCAGCGCGACGAGAATGTTCGCGTACAGCGAGACAGGGACCATGTTGCCGTAGCCGACGGTCGCCACTGTTTCGATGCTGAAAAAGAACATCTCCCAGAAACGAGGCGCGGCGACCTGGGGGTCGGGCGTAGTGAAGCCGCTGGGATCGAGCATGAACAACGCCGCAAACAGACAATTGAACAGGAAAAAGGCGGAGAGAAAATAGAGCGTCAATCGCGGCCACGTCGCACGTAGAAGCTGGTGATAGATGTCAGGGGTGCGGATGCGCGGCCCGCCGAGCGGCCTGACGCGCATCTGCGTATCATTCTTGAGCATCCGCGACAGCGAGGATGAGCTCAGCCGGGTTTTATCCTTGTCCATCCTCCCGCCTAACGCGCCGCAGGGGCAATCAAAACCCTCGGCGTGACGATTAGCCTTGCGTGCCTGCGATCCAATGTTCGAGTCGCGTCTTCAGCGAGCGGCGCGAGGGGATGAAGCCGGGCTGCTGAGGGACAACCGGTTCTTCTTCGACGTCAGCGCTGTAGAGGGTCAGATTGCGGGGAGGATTCTGGCGAAACGTCTCGCGCCCGCGCATCATGTCCTCGGCCATCGCCAGGCTGCGGTGGACGTCCTCGGCAGTAAACGGCTTCATCAGGCAGCCGAGCGCGAGGTCGGGCATCGGAAAATCGGGCGCTTTGCCAGTCACGAACAGTACCGGGATGTCGTCGTCGGCCAACCTTACCGCGACCGAGAAGCCGGTCGTGCCGTGCGCAAGTCTAAGATCGACCAGCGCGAGATCAGGCCGATGCTCGGCGGCTGCTTCAAGCGAAGAATTAAGGTCATCGCTGATCGCGACCACTTGGTAGCGCGGGTTGTCCTCGACGAGATATTTAAGCGTCATCGCCAGCTGGCTGTCGTCTTCGACGATCAAGATGCGCAGCATTTCGGGCCCCTTTGAGTTGCGTCACAACCAATTCCGGAGACCGTGGCGCGCGCGGAGGCGAATGCGAATCCTTTAATGACGTGGTTAACGGCGAAGCGGGGCTTCGCAGCGCCCGGACACCGGAACCGGGTGCGCTAGGCGCGATAGAAGATGTGCGCGCCGATCTGTTCGACCTTGACCAGCGCCTGCCGCCAGCGCGGGCTGACATAATCCGCGTGGTACCACAGGACGTCCGACGGCAGGCTCGCGACCAGCCGCTTCTCGGCGATGCGCGCGATCGCACGGGCCTTGCGCCACGCCGCGCAGTTGGCATCGATCGTCGGGAAAGCTCCACCACGAACGAACGAGAATTGCGCGTGCTGCTTGACGACGCCGCACAGGCTGGCGGGGTAGCGGCCCGAGGCGGCACGGTTCATGACGACCTGCGCGACCGCCAGTTGGCCCTCGAGCGGCTCGCCCTTGCTTTCGAAATAGACTGCCGTGGCGAGGCAGCTCGTTTCCTCGTCGAGATCACCGATGCTGTTGGCGTCGACCAGTGCGGCGAGCGGCTGCGCCGATGCAGCGCCAGTAGCCCCGACATCACGATGCACCGTCACACTGTAGGGCGACGCCGGATAGGCTGGCGAGGTTGAGTAGGCCGGCGCGGGAGCACCGGTCACGGGAACCCGCTCCGCAGGCGCATTCGCATAAGCACTGCGAGCGACGGCACTGATCAGCGCCTGGGTACGAAGGTCAAAGGTCGCACTGGACGGGACTGCGAGTCTCGCCGTCACGGCCTGAGCCTGAGCCTGAGCCTGAGCCTGAGCCTGAGCCTGAGCCTGAGCCTGAGCCTGAGCCTGAGCCTGAGCCTGAGCCTGAGCCTGAGCCTGAGCCGGGTTCGAGCCCAACGCGAGCAACAGCAAAAAGGCGCCGACCGCGGTCGCGCCGCGGTTTCCCAGGAAACGGGTCAAATCTTGCTCTATCTTGTGCGGTCGTCCCGCCTCGGTGCGCGGCTATCACGCGATCCGAGGGGGGTCCGCCCGTCTCGCCCCGGGGTCAAATGCAACAACAGACCCGCTCGCTCTCAAATGTTTCGCTGAGAGCTAAGGTAGGCGGAACTCCATTAAAAAACAGTGACCCGTCGTTCAATCGAGCCCGGCGCGGGACGAATGACGGAACTGTCTCGAATCAGGCCGCTTTTGCTCGGCTCGCGCGCTTGCGGTCATTCGGATCCAGGTGAATCTTGCGCAGTCGAATCGACCCCGGGGTCACTTCGACGAGCTCGTCGTCGTCGATGTAGGCAATCGCCTGCTCGAGCGTCATCCGCTTCGGCGGGGTCAGCCGGATGGCGTCGTCCTTACCGCCCGAGGCGCGGAAGTTGGTCAGCTGCTTGGCCTTCATCGGATTGACCTCGAGGTCGTCCGTCTTGGCATTTTCGCCAACGATCATGCCCTCATAGAGCGCCTCCTGATGCGCGACGAACAGGATGCCGCGCTCCTCGAGCGGCCCAAGGGCGTAGTTATTTGCCTCGCCTGCCCCGTTCGAGATCAACACGCCGTTCTTGCGGCCCTCGATCTTGCCCTTGTGCAGACCATAGCGCTCGAACAGTCGGTTCATGATACCCGTACCGCGCGTGTCGGACAGGAACTCTCCGTGATAACCGATGAGGCCGCGCGACGGGGCGGAGAAGGTAACGCGGGTCTTGCCGCCGCCCGACGGACGCATGTCGGTCAGCTCGGCCTTGCGCTTCGCCATCTTCTCGACGACCGTTCCAGAATATTCATCGTCGACATCGATTACGACAGTCTCGTACGGCTCGGTCTGCTTGCCGTTTTCGTCTTCGCGGAAGAGCACGCGCGGGCGGCTGATGCCGAGCTCGAAGCCCTCGCGGCGCATCATCTCGATGAGCACGCCAAGCTGGAGTTCGCCGCGCCCGGCGACTTCGAAACTGTCCTTGTCGGCCGATTCGGTGACCTTGATCGCGACGTTCGATTCGGCTTCGCGGAACAGGCGGTCGCGAATCATCCGCGACGTGACCTTGGAGCCTTCGCGCCCGGCCATGGGCGAATCGTTGACCTCGAAGCGCATCGACAGCGTCGGTGGATCGATCGGCTGGGCATGGAGCGGTTCGGTGACCGAGGGATCGGCGATGGTGTCGGCGACGGTCGCGGTGGTGAGGCCGGCGATCGAGATGATATCGCCCGCTTCGGCAGTGTCGACAGGCACCCGCTCGAGCCCACGGAACGCCATGATTCGTGATGCGCGACCGGTCTCGACGATCTTGCCTTCGGGGCTAAGCGCGTGAATCGGCGCGTTGGTCTTGATCGAGCCCGAGAAAACGAGCCCGGTGAGGATTCGGCCGAGGAAATTGTCGCGGTCGAGCAAGGTGACCAGAAACTTGAACGGACCGTCGGGGTCGGCCGAGGGGGCGGGGACATGGCTGACGATCTGGTCGAACAACGGGCTCAAATTTCCTTCGCGGACGTCGTCGGTCTCGCCGGCATAGCCGTTGCGGCCCGAGGCGTAGAGTACGGGGAAATCGAGTTGTTCGTCGCTGGCCTCGAGCAAGACGAACAGGTCGAACACCTCATCGAGAACTTCGGACGCGCGGGCGTCGGGGCGGTCGATCTTGTTGACGACGACGATCGGCTTCAGGCCCAGCGCGAGCGCCTTGCCCGTGACGAATTTGGTTTGCGGCATCGGTCCTTCGGCCGCATCGACCAGCAGGATGACCCCGTCGACCATGCTGAGGATACGCTCGACCTCGCCGCCAAAGTCAGCGTGCCCCGGCGTATCGACGATGTTGATGTGCGTGCCCTGCCACTCGACCGAAGTGCACTTCGCGAGAATCGTGATCCCGCGCTCCTTCTCGAGGTCGTTCGAATCCATCGCGCGCTCTTCGACGCGCTGGTTGTCGCGGAAGGTGCCCGACTGGCGAAACAGCTGGTCGACAAGGGTCGTTTTGCCGTGATCGACGTGGGCGATGATCGCCACGTTGCGTGAGGACATGGGTCTAATTTTCCGAAAAATTGAGGGGCGCCCATAGCGCAAGTGGTGCGCTGCAGCAAGGTTAGTGCGGCAAAAGGTGCGGGGCGGGGCGGATCGCCAGCAAGTCGCTACTTCGGCAGGCGCTCCAATATCTCGACCGCGCGTTCGATTGCTCGGAGTTCGCTTTGCGCGAGACGGCCGATGCGGATGACGAGACTTCCGGTCGCCGTCCCGCGCTGATTGAGAAGTGCCCTGCCCTGCTCGGTCAGCCGCAGTGCGAGGCGACGGCGGTTGACCGGGTCGGGGGCGCGGTCGACGTGGCCGGCCTGAACGAGCGCTTCGACCGCGCGGCTCGCCGCAGGGGCTCCGCGACCAGAAGCCTTGGCGACCTGACCGAGCGTTGCCGGCTGATGCTCGGCGACGGCGGACAGCAGCGCCCGCGTGGCGCGATCGGCGCGCTCGGCTTGGCGGTTGTCGTCGAGTGCTTCGAACAGCGCGGACAGGCGCGTAGCGATAGCTTGAGGGGAAGATTGATTCAACATTTTGCAATACTGCAACAGTTTCGTTGGCTTGACAATTGCCGCGTGCAATTGCCAGGATGGATTGCGTCGGCGGACCGCACCCCGCAATGACGAGGGATGGACGCTCCCGCGAACCCCCGCCTCCCCCGCACCGTGTGGGTGCTCGGCGTCGTCAGCTTGCTGATGGACCTATCGAGCGAGATTTATCACGCGCTGCTGCCCGCCTTCCTGACGGTCACCCTCGGACTGCCGGTGGCGGCGATGGGAGCGCTTGATGGTTTCGCCGAGGCAACGGCGTCGATGTCGAAGCTCGTCTCGGGGCGGCTGAGCGACCGTAACCAGAAGCGCAAGCCGTGGATCCTGCTCGGCTATGGCATGGCCGCGCTGTCAAAGCCGCTGTTTCCGCTAGCGACGACCGCATTGCCGGTTTTGAGCGCGCGGTTAGTCGACCGCATCGGCAAGGGCATCCGCGGCGCGCCGCGCGACGCGATGATCGCCGACGAGACTCCGCCCGAGCTTCGTGGGCGGGCGTTCGGGCTGCGGCAGTCGATGGATACGGTGGGCGCGTTCATCGCTCCGCTCGCCGCGATCGGGCTGATGATCTGGTTCCGCAACGATATTCGCGCGGTGTTCTGGGTAGCGGTCATCCCGGCGTTCCTGTCGTTCGGCTTCGCCAGGGTAATTCAACGGGAGAAGAGCGAACGGACGACGCCCAAGACCAATATCAAGTGGGGTGGGTTCCGCGACCTCGATCCGGCGGTCAAGCGGTTGATAGGGGTGGGTTTTCTGTTCGGGCTGGCGCGCTTTTCGGAGAGCTTCCTGATTCTCAAGGGGATCGATGCCGGGATCGCACCAAGCTGGTCGCCGATCGTGCTTGCCCTTTTCAACCTCGCCTATCTCCTCCTGGCCTATCCCGCAGGAATCGTAAGTGACCGGGTAAGCCCGCAGGGCTTGCTGCTCGCCGGGATCGGGCTGCTCGTCGCCGCGGACCTGGTGCTCGGCATGGGAGTGTCGCTGTGGACCGTCGGGCTCGGAGTCGTTCTGTGGGGCGCGCATATGGCGTTCACGCAGGGGATTTTCAGCCGGATGATCGCCGACGCAGCGAGCGAGGATAAGAGGGCGACGAGTTTCGGTGCCTTCTTCTTCGTTTCCGGGATCGCCGCCCTGTTATCAAGCCTCGGTGCTGGACTGATCTGGGACCGCGATGGGGCGAGCGCGACCTTCATGGCCGGGGCCGTGCTCGCCGCGATCGCGGGCGCGATGCTCGTCCTGCTACCGAGATCAGCCCCCGTGTCGGGGTGAATGGAATGGTGGCATGCGGTCGGCGATGCCGGTCTTGTCGAAGAATTGCTGCTTGAGCGCCGCGCCGACGTGGAGGACGAGAAGCGCCAGCGTAGTCCAGACGAGGATCACATGGATGTCGCCGATGCCCTTGACGCCATGAAGACCGGGAATGAGCGGAAGCGGGATGCCGCCGATCATCGGAGTGGTCGAGCCGGGCGCGCGCGCGGAGACGGTGGCCAGACCGGTCAGTGGCAGCGCAAATAGCAGGAAATAGAAGATGCGGTGGTTCCACACTGCGACGAGCCGCTCCCACTTGGGGAGGTCCTGGGGGAAGGGCGGCGGCGGGTTCCGCAGGCGGACGATGAGCCGGACGACCGCGAGCAGCAGGATCGTGGCGCCCAGGGTCTTGTGCCACGTGAACAGTCCGTCGCGCGCCGGCCCCTTGGCCATGTCGGCGAACTGCAACCCGACCCACACCTGCGTCAGCAGCAGCGCGGCAGTGATCCAGTGGAGCGCCACCGCAATGCCCTTGTAGCGGACCGCGT
The DNA here is from genome assembly GCA_031394005.1 of Sphingomonas sp. Taxonomy (GTDB): domain Bacteria; phylum Pseudomonadota; class Alphaproteobacteria; order Sphingomonadales; family Sphingomonadaceae; genus Sphingomicrobium. The sequence goes on along the minus strand of JANMWM010000333.1, from coordinate 10,172 downwards.
GGTCTCCAGCATCGGCTTCGACCATGCGATCCATCTGCGCGTCCTCCTAACTGGTGAATTTGCCGCCCGACGCGGCCTTGTCGAGCAATAACCGGCTGAAGGAAAAATCGTTGCCCATCCGCGCTTCCTGGTTGCGGAGCCCGGCGACGATCTTGTCGAGACCCTCGCTATCAGCCCAGTGCATCGGGCCGCCGCGATATACCGGCCAGCCATAGCCGTAGATCCACACGACATCGATATCGGAGGCGCGCTGGGCCATGCCTTCCTCGAGAATCTTCGCGCCCTCGTTGACCATCGTGTAGAGCGTGCGCTCGACGATTTCCTGGTCGGAGATGTCACGCTTCTCGACGCCTTCTTTCGCGCGGAAATCCTCGATGATCTCCTGAACCCGGGCGCTCGGGGACGGGCGGCGCTTTTCGTCATACTCATAGAAGCCGGCATTCTTCTTCTGGCCCCAGCGGCCTTCAGCGGCGAGCGCGTCGCGGATATTCTCGATCCGGTTCACGTCGCGGTGCCAGCCGATGTCGACCCCGGCGAGGTCGGCCATCTGGAACGGGCCCATCGGCATGCCGAACTCGACATGGACGCGATCGATCTGCTCGGGCGTGGCGCCCTCGAGCAGCAGCTTGGTCGCCTCGACCTGGCGCGGCATCAGCATGCGGTTGCCGATGAAGCCGTGACAGACGCCAGCAACCACCGCGACCTTCTTGATCTTCTTGGCGAGCTGCATCGCGGTGACGAGGACGTCGGGCGCGGTCTTGGCGCCGCGCACGACCTCGAGCAACTTCATCACATTGGCGGGCGAGAAGAAGTGCAAGCCCACGACGTCCTTCGGCCGCGAGGTCGCGGCGGCGATCTCGTCGACGTTGAGGTAGCTGGTGTTGGATGCAAGGATCGCGCCGGGTTTGGCAATCTTGTCGAGCTTGCCAAATATCTCCTTCTTAACCTCCATTGTTTCAAACACGGCCTCGATGATCAGGTCGCAGTCGGCGAGCGCGTTGAAGTCGAGGGTGGGGTTGAGGGCGCCCATAGCCTGCTCGACTTGGTCGGGGGTCATGCGGCCCTTGGCGGCAGTCGCCTCGTAATTCTTGCGGACTGTGCCAGTGCCGCGGTCGAGCGCGTCCTGCGCCATTTCGACGATCGTCACCGGGATCCCGGCGGACAGGAAGTTCATCGAAATGCCGCCGCCCATCGTCCCGGCGCCGATCACGCCAACGCGGCGGATGTCGCGGGTTTTGGTGTCCGCGGGGATATTGTCGATCTTGGCCGCCTTGCGCTCGGCGAAGAACAAATATTGTTGCGCCTTGGCCTGGCTGCCCGACATCAGCTGCATAAACAGGCGGCGCTCGTCGAGCACGCCTTCGGCATAGGGCTTGGCGACCGCGGCCTCGACCGCCTGGATGTTGAGTTCGGGGGCGTCGAAACCCTTCATCTTGCGCGCGTTGGCCTTGCGGAAGTCGGCGAAGATCGCGGGGTTGGCACGCGCCTCGGCGAGCTTGTCGTCGCGCTCGGATGATTTGGGCAGCGGGCGGATGTCCTTGACTTCGTCTGCGTATGCGACCGCGTGCTCGACCAGATCGCCCTCAATCAGGCGGTCGATGAGGCCGAGGCCGGTGGCTTCCCTGGCGCCGATCATGCCGCCGCCGGTGACCATCTCGAGCGCCTTCGGAACGCCCGCAACTCGCGGTAGGCGCTGGGTGCCACCCGCGCCAGGGAGCAGGCCGAGTTTGACCTCGGGAACGCCGAACTTGGCGGTTGGAACAGCGACACGGTAGTGGCAACCGAGCGCGACCTCGAGCCCGCCGCCAAGCGCGGTGCCGTGGATTGCGGCGACAACCGGCTTCGAGCAATTCTCGATCCGGTCGACGACTTCGGGGAGCCACGGCATCACCGGGGGCTTGCCGAATTCGGTGATGTCGGCACCGGCGAAGAAGGTCTGGCCGGCGCAGGTGATGACGAGCGCCTTGATCGCGTCGTCAGCCTCGGCCTCCTCGATCGCGGCAACGAGGCCCTGGCGAACGGCTGCCCCGAGCGCGTTCACGGGCGGGTTGTTCGACGTGACGATGAGAATGTCGCCGTGGCGATGGGTGGTGATGGGCGAGGTCATGATCGTCTCCGGAAGGTCAAATGGCGGTGCGGCCGTATCGCTGCGAATTATACGGGTGTGACGAGCTGAGACCGCCGTCGACGACCAGCGCGTGGCCGTTGACGTAGCTTGCCTCGTCCGAGGTGAGGAACAGCGCGACGTTGGCGATTTCGACGGGTTCTCCGCCGCGTTGGAGCGGATTGAGGTGGCCGAGCTTGTCTTCTTGGCCCTTGGCGCGAGCGCGATCGTAGATGAATTCGGTCATGCCGGTCTCGATCAGCCCAGGACAGATCGCGTTAACGCGGACATTTGAGCCGGTGAGCTGCTGCGCAGCGGATTTGACGAGACTTATAACCCCCGCCTTCGACGCCGAATAGGCAGGACCGCCTGCGCCCGAACGGAGGCCGGCGACCGAGGCGGTGCAGATGATCGAGCCGCCGCCCTGTTCGGCGATGTACGGGGCGGCGTGTTTGATTGCGAGGAAAGGGCCGATGAGATTGACGCGCAAAATTTCGGTCCAGTCGTCGACCGATTGTTCGAAGATCGAGGCGAGCCCGCCCGAGATGCCGGCGTTGGCGAAGGCAATATCGAGCCGGCCGTGATCAGCAATAGCCTTGTCGACGAGGGCTTTCACCGACGCGTCGTCGCCCGCGTCACACTCGACGTCGGCGTTCTGGAGGTCCGCCCCAATGACGGTCGCGCCTTCGCGGCGGAACAGCTCGACGCTGGCCTTGCCGATGCCCGAGCCGGCGCCGGTGACGATCGCGACCTTTCCCTGCAGGCGCATCAGAACCCCGCCCCGAAGGTCGAGCCGCCGTCGACGACGATCCCCTGCCCGGTGACGAAGCTCGCCGCGTCGGAGGCCAGGAAGACGGCGATCCCAGCCAATTCCTCGGGTTCGCCGATGCGTCTAAGCGCAGCGCCGGTAGTGACTAACTTGAGCGTCTCGGGGTTTTCCCACAGCGCTTTGGCGAAATCGGTGCGAACGAGACCGGGGGCGATCGCGTTGACGCGGACGCCCTTGGGACCGAATTCGCTCGCCAGATTGCGGACCAGCTGGAGGTCGGCGGCCTTCGAGATGTTGTAGGCGCCGATCTTGGTCGAGCTGGTGAGCCCGCCGACCGACGAGATGATGATGACCGAGCCCTTGCCGCGGTCGAGCATGCCGGGCGAGGTCATCTGTATCAGCCAGTGGTTGGCGAGGACGTTGTTGTCGAAAATCTTGCGGAATTGCTCGTCGGTGATCGTTCCGAGCGGGCCGTAATGCGGGTTCGACGCGGCGTTGCAGACGAGGATGTCGACCGGGCCGAGCTGGCGAACGGTCTCGTCAACCATTTCCTGCAGGGCCTGCTTCGAGGATAGGCTGGCGGCGACGGCAATTGCAGTGCCCGCACCATGCTCGCCGTTGATCGCCGCGGCGACCTCCTCGCACGAATCCTGGTTTCGCGACGAGATGACGACTTTTGCGCCATGCGCCGCCAGCCCCTCGGCGATCGCCCGGCCGATACCGCGCGACGAGCCAGTGACGATCGCGACCTTTCCGGTCAGGTCGAACAGCGGCTTCATGGTTGGACTTCCTCGGGATATTTGGCGAACTCGTTGCGCGCGATAGCGCGGTTGTGGACCTCGTCAGGACCATCGGCGAAGCGCAGCGTGCGGATGCCGGACCACGACGCGGCGAGCGGCGTGTCCTGGCTGACCCCGGCCCCGCCATAGGACTGAATGGCGTTGTCGATGATCTCGAGCGCCATGCGCGGCGCCTTGACCTTGATCATCGAGATCTCGTTGCGCGCGGCCTTGTTGCCGGCCTTGTCCATCAGGTCGGCGGCCTTGAGGCATAGCAGCCGCGAGCAGTCGATCTCAATGCGGGCTTCGGCGATGCGCTGTTCCCAGATGCTGTGCTCGCTAAGCTTCTTGCCGAACGCGACGCGCGACTGAAGGCGGCGGACCATCAGTTCGAGCGCCTCCTCGGCGGCGCCGATGGTGCGCATGCAGTGGTGAATGCGACCCGGTCCCAGGCGCCCTTGCGCGATCTCGAACCCCTTGCCCTCGCCGAGCAGCATGTTCGTGGCGGGGATGCGAACGCCCTTAAGTTCGATCTCCATGTGGCCGTGGGGAGCGTCGTCATAGCCGTAGACCGACAGGTAGCGCTCGACCTTGAGCCCGGAGGCGTCGAGCGGCACGAGGACCATCGACTGCTGGCGGTAGGTTTTTTCCTCCGGCGCGGTCTTGCCCATCAGGATCGCGACCTTGCAGCGCGGATCGCCGGCACCCGACGACCACCATTTGCGGCCGTTGATGACATAATCGTCGCCATCGCGATCGATCCGGCACTGGATGTTGGTCGCGTCGGATGAGGCGACGCCGGGCTCGGTCATCAGGAACGCCGAGCGGATTTCGCCGCGCATCAGCGGACCGAGCCACTGCTCCTTCTGCTCGCGCGTTCCGTAGCGGTGGAACACTTCCATGTTGCCGGTGTCGGGGGCCGAGCAGTTGAACGCCTCCGACGACCAGCCGATGCGCCCCATTTCCTCGGCGCACAGCGCATATTCGAGGTTGGTCAGCTGCTCGCCTTCGAACGCGAAGCTTTCGTCGACATGGGCGAGGACAGGCGCTGGGGGCATGAACAGATTCCACAGGCCGGCCTGGCGGGCGAGTGGCTTGAGGTCCTCGATCAGCTGGATAGGTTGCCAGCGGTCACCCGCCGCAATCTGGCTCTTATAGTCCGCGACTCGGGGGCGGACATGCTCGTCGATAAAGGCGCGGACCCGGTCGCGGAAAAAAGACTGGCGTTCCGTAAGGTCAAAATCCACGGGGCATCCTCTCGCTTGCGTGACGCAAATCTCTCTTCCAAAGCGGCTAGGACGCAAGCGCAGCGGAGACAAGAGCATGAACGATCTCGACAGCTTCCGGACTGAAACGCGAGCTTGGCTCGACGCCAATTGCCCGCCCGAGATGCGGACGCCGATGCGGTCCGAAAAGGATGCCTGCTGGGGCGGGCGGAACTGGGATTTCCAGTCGCCGGCGCAGGAAGCGTGGCTAAGGGCGATGGCGGGCAAGGGCTGGACCGTGCCCGACTGGCCCGTTGCCTATGGCGGCGGCGGGCTTAGCGCGGTTCAATACAAGGTGCTGCGCGAGGAGATGGCGGCGATCGGCGCGCGCAATCCGCTTAGCAGCTTCGGCATTTCGATGCTCGGGCCGGCGCTACTGAAATATGGCACCGAGGCACAGAAGACGCGCTTCCTGACCGAGATCGCGCGCGGCGAGATTCGCTGGTGCCAAGGCTATTCGGAGCCGGGCGCCGGGTCTGACCTGGCGGGGCTGCAGACACGAGCCGAGGATGCGGGCGATCACTGGATCATCAACGGACAAAAAGTGTGGACGAGCTAGGCCGACCAGTCCGACTGGATCTTCTGCCTGGTACGGACGTCGACCGAATCTAAGCTTGGCGGGATCAGCTTCCTGCTTTTCGACATGGAAACGCCGGGGGTGTCGACGAAGCCGATCCTGCTTATCTCTGGCAATTCGCCATTCTGCGAGACTTTTTTCGACGATGTGAAGGTACCCAAGGACCAGCTCGTCGGCGAACTCAATCGCGGCTGGGACGTGGCGAAATATCTGCTTGGCCACGAACGCGAGATGATTTCGGCGATGGGGCTTGGCGGGGAGCGGCAGGCATTAGGCGCTTCGGTCGGGGCAATCGACGATCCGGTGCTTCGCGCCGACATCGCCGCGTTCGACGTCGACAGCCTGGCGTTCGCGGCAATGAGCGAGCATTTTCTCGACCAGCTCAAGCATGGCGAGACGCATCCGGCGATGCCGAGCATGATGAAATATGCCGGCACCGAGCTCAATAAGGCGCGCCACGAGCTGATCATGGCGACGGGCGGGTCCGATGCGCTCGAGTGGGACAGCGAGCGGTCCAAGGGTGGCAAGCGGCCGCGCGAGTGGCTGCGCACGAAGGCCAATTCGATTGAAGGCGGGACGAGCGAAATCCAGCTCGGAATTGTTGCCAAACATATCTTGCAGCTGCCGGGAGCCTGACGATGAGACTGACCGACGACCAGACGATGCTGCAGGACACGGCGCGGACGTTCCTGGCCGACGAGGGCAGCATCGCCAAGCAGCTGCGGCACTGGCGCGATACCGGCTGCAAGGACGGGTTCGGGCACGGGCTATGGAAGCAGTTCGCCGAGCTTGGCCTTACCGGAATCTGCATTCCCGAGAGCGCCGGCGGGATGGGCATGGGGGCGACCGAGGCGGGGCTGGTGCTCGAGGAGATCGGGCGCAATTTGACCCCGTCGCCGTTCCTGACCACTGCCGTGGCAGCGGTGCGTGCGCTTGGGGGCAGCGCGCAGGCGGAGCGATGGTTCCCGGGGATCGTCGCGGGTGACACGGTCGCGGCGCTGGCGATTGACGAAGGCAAGCGGCACGACCCTGACGGAATCGCGATGCGCGCCGAGAAGGCGGGGAACGGGTTCACGCTGAGCGGCGCCAAGCAGTTCGTGGTGCATGGCGCGAGCGCGGACCTGATCATCGTCGCGGCGCGGACCGGCGGGTCGGCGGGCGAGGCCAAGGGGCTGACGCTGTTCGCGGTCGAGCGTGGCGCGACGGGACTCGAAATCGAGAATGTCGTGCTGGCGGACTCGTCGCATGCCGCGCGGCTCACCTTCGACAAGGTGGCGGTCGATGGCGATGCGGTGATCGGCGACGTCGATGGCGGGGCTGCGGTGCTCTGCCGGGTGTTGGGAGCCGCGCGCTCTGGCGCGGCGTCCGAACTGGTCGGAGTCGCGGCCGGCGCGTCGGCGATGACCCTCGACTATCTAAAGCAACGGAAGCAGTTCGGCAGGCTGATCGGCGAGTTCCAGGCGCTGCAGCACCGCGCCGCGCATCTGTTCGGTGAGATCGAAATCGCGCGGGCGGTGGCGCAGAAGGCGGCGGCGATGCTCGATGCGGGCGACGAGCGGGCGGAATTGCTGGTGTCGGTCGCCAAGGCCAAGGTGGGCCAGGTGGCGGCGCTGGCGGTGCAGGAGGGGGTCCAGATGCACGGCGGCATCGGCATGACCGACGCCTATGACATCGGCCTCTACATGAAACGCGAAGTGGTGCTCGGCGAACTGTTTGGTAGCTCTCGCTATCACACCAACCGGGTGGCGGAGTTGAGCGGGTATTAGGAGTATTTGTTTGCGGAGAACGGCATCGCGCTCATCAACTCCGCTCAAGCAGGAAATTGAGCCGCGCCAGCGCGATGGGTTTGGTTTCGTCCTCCTGCCAGGCGCGCACTTCGAGGTTGGCGATCCGGCGGCCGAGGCGAATGATTTCCGCACGCGCGCGGCTGTCCTCGAGCTTGCCGCCGCGCAAATAATCGACCGTCACGGTGATCGGCTTCATCACCGTCTCTTCCTCTCCGAGCGCGTCGCGCAGCGCGGTGAAGGCGGCATATTCGAGCAGACCGGCGATCGCGCCGCCGTGGAGGAAGCCGGGGCGGCCGACGACACCGTCGTGCGCGGGCATGCGGACCAGCGGCGGGCCGCCGCGCGGGTCGGGCTCATGGTCGAGCTTGAGGAGGCGTGCGTAGGGGGGCAGTTCGGTCATTCCGGTCGCTTAGAGCCTGATCGCTTTAGGTGGAAGCGTTTCAGGCATCCGCAGAAAAGCGTGAACCAGGCTCTAGACATATGCTTGGACGCAACCGGCAAAGCGCGTCAGCTACGGCTTTTGAACCCGCAGATGATGCCAAGAATGAAGGTAGTGGCTAGCGCGAGCTGAATCTTGCCGTTTGTGTCATCCCAGCCGAAATAGTCCGCGCCCCAGCCGAACAGGGCAATGAACATCGCTGCGGCGATCGCAACCATCATGACCTTCGACTCCCCGCCATCCTTCCCCGTGACCGGGGGATGTTGCCCACGACAGGGTAAACAAAGGGTAAAGCTTGAAGCGATCTGGACACAAAGCCATAGGGCGACCTCAGAAAAGTATAGGCCATGAAAGCGCGCGTGTTCGTCACCTTGAAGCCGGGCGTGCTCGATCCGCAGGGCAAGGCCATCCATCATGCGCTTGAGGGGCTCGGCTTCGGGGGGGTGCACGACGTGCGGGCGGGCAAGCTGATTGAGCTCGACCTTGCCGACGGGACGAGCGAGGCCGACATCGAGGCGATGTGCCGCAAGCTGCTCGCCAACACGGTGATCGAAAATTTCCGCATCGAGCAGCAGCCATGAAGCCGGCGGTCGTCGTCTTCCCGGGGTCGAACTGCGACCGCGACCTAGCGGTGGCGATCGAGGCGGTGACCGGCGTCAAGCCGGCGATGGTATGGCATCGCGACAGCGAGCTTCCGGACGGGACCGATTTCGTCGCGATTCCGGGAGGTTTTTCTTATGGCGATTACCTCCGTTCCGGGGCGATGGCCGCGCGCTCTCCGGTGATGCGCGCTGTGACCGAAGCGGCGGGCCGCGGGATGCCGGTGCTGGGCGTGTGCAACGGCTTCCAGGTGCTGACCGAGGCCGGACTGTTGCCCGGCGCGCTGATGCGCAATGCGGGCCTGAGTTTCATCTGCCGCACGGTGCCGCTGAAGGTCGAGAACAGCCAGACGCTGTTTACGCAAGGCTATCGAAGCGGCGAGACGATCTCCATGCCGATCGCGCACCATGACGGCAATTACCAGGCCGATGCCGAAACGCTCGACCGGCTTGAGGGCGAGGGCCAGGTAGCACTGCGCTACGCCGAGGCGGTCAACGGATCGGCACGCGATATCGCCGGAATCATCAACGATGCGGGGAATGTGCTCGGGCTGATGCCTCACCCGGAACGCGCGATCGACCCGCTTCACGGGGGGACCGAAGGGCGGCGGCTGTTCGAGGGTTTGCTCGAAGCGGTCGCCTGACGCTAAGCACAAGGACAACGCGCCCGTAGCTCAGCTGGATAGAGCACGAGACTTCTAATCTTGAGGCCGCTGGTTCGAATCCAGCCGGGCGCGCCAAAATTAACCTCACGGGAAACCTTTGGGCACTCTGACTGACGTAAAATGGGCGTTGCACGAACCCGCTGCGCGGGATTGACGCTCGTGGTGGGGTTGAGGCGTAGGCGCGAGCATCACGGCTGAGTTGAGCACGGCGGGGTGCGGGCAGATCATCGAGGTGCCTTTGACGGGAGGGGCCTACGATGAACGATTTCCTGGCCTGGTTAGCCCAGCGCGTAAAGGCGCTGTAGTTCGGGATGCCGGAACCGGATCATTCGAGATTTCTTAGGCAGCGCGGTGTCGTCGGGATGATCTTCGTAAGCGCTGCTAATTCTTACCTCGCCGCGCTCTAGTCGCGACAACTGCGCCTTCGACAGACCGCAGAGCTTAGCAACCTGCCAGAGTCTAAGGCCTTCTAACCGCCGTCCCCGCCTTAATGCTCTTCCGAAACCCAATCGATGGTCGGCAAGCGGATCCTCGTGGGCGACTGGAATGCCCTGATACGACGCGTCCTTTACCAGGATCTCCGGCAGATCCAGGTCGAGTTCGTACATCAGTGCCTCGAACGTGTCGGGCGAGGGATACGCCTTGCCACTCTCAATTGCAGACAGGCTCGGCCTTGCGATGCCGATCGCGTCCGCGAGCGCCTGCTGCCGCCCGAAGTCCCTCTTGCGACGCGTCTTCAGGAATTCACCTAAGCCCGGCTTGAACCCTATGTATCCAGGCGGAAATCGGAACCTGCTTGACGGGGGCATAACACACCTCACGACAAAATGTCATGTTGTTGCATAGGCGAAAAAGGACCGCCCTACTACACCGTGCATGAAGAATTCAAAGTCCGATCTAGCCAACGGGTCGTTGAAACGCGCGGCTATCAATGACAATCGTGCGTCCGACCTGCGGCTAGATCAATACTACACTTGTCCACCCGTGGCGCGCCAACTTTATGCAACTTTCTGCCGCTTTTTTAAGCCGGAGGATTTCCGAATGGTTGAACCAAGCGCCGGCAAGGGGGCGTTTTTTAAATTGTTGCCTCCAGGGAGCCTGGGGTTTGATGTCGAGCCAAAGTACCCCGGTATCCAAACAGCTGACTTTCTCACTGTCGAGATCGGTGGCGAACTGGATGTTGCCGTC
>JANMWM010000116.1:0-7520 GCA_031394005.1 Sphingomonas sp. | reverse complement strand
TGGTTGCGGGACGTCATTGGGATCAGGTAGCATGGGCGATCGCTGAGTACGCTTGGCGCTTTCAACCTTTGATTGATGAGGTGCAGTGATGATGCTGATCCATCTCCAGGCACGAACGACGCCAACAGTGCGTGCGGAGATCGCTCGCTCTACCGAGCCAGCGAGCGTCATAGCGAAGCGCTATGGCATCAGCGATGAGACAGTGCGGAAATGGCGCAAGCGCGGCGAACAGGCCTGCCAGGATCGGTCCAGCCGGCCTCAGCGCCTGCCATGGCGAGCGACCGAGGAAGAGCGGGCGATTATCTGTGCGGTGCGGCGTTCGACTGGCTTTCCGCTTGATGACCTGACCTTCGTGCTGCGCCATTTCCTGCCGCACCTCAATCGCGACAGCGTCTACCGCGTGCTCAAGTCTGAAGGACTCAACCGGCGACCGCCAAAGCCGACGTCGCTTCCCGCGAAAGGTCAGGGACGATTCAAGGAATGCGATCTCGGTTTTGTCCACATCGACGTCAAACACCTGCCAAAGCTACGCACAGCCAATGGCGAGGTGCGTAAACGCTACCTCTATGTGGCGATCGATCGCTGCTCGCGCTTCGTCTTCTTGGCCGTGTACGATGCGGAGAATGCCGCCAACGCAGTCGACTTCCTGGCCAAAGCTAAAAAGGCTTTCCCGTTTCGCATCACTCACATCCTAACCGACCGTGGATCATGCTTCACCGCTGACGATTTCGAGCGCGCCTGCGCCGAACTCAAGGTCTCGCACCGCAAAACAAAGCCCTATACCCCGCAAACCAACAGTATGGTCGAGCGCTTCAACGGTCGTGTCGTAAGCGAGGTTCTCGGCATCAATGTCGCGGGACACGCGGATCTTGAGGTCCTGCTGACGAGCTTCAACCATGCATATAATCGGCGACGACAAAGAGTCCTCAACGGGCACTCGCCCGTCGATGAAGTCGGGCAGCGTATCAAACTGAATGCACATCTCGCCAACCCGCTTTACAAGCCCCACCAAAATCAGGATTATCTCATCATTAAAGTTGATGACATCTTGGATTATGCCAATGAAGTCTCACAACCAGACAGCTAAGGTCTGTCACGGTCGTTTTCGGAAGCGGCACTCATCATCTGGGCTGCTAAACCGCGCTACCCCCGCGCACTGTTCAAGTACCCGTCCAGCGCCGCTGGCAGCACCGACAGTGGGACGCCGCCGGTCTTGATCAGCGTGTCGTTGAACGCCGCGAGGTCGAACTTGTCCCCCAGCGCCTTCTGCGCCTGGGCGCGCAGGCGCAGGATCTCGTTGTGGCCGGTCTTGTACCCGCAGGCCTGGCCCGGGGCGACGCAATAGCGATCGACTTCGCTGGTCATCGCGTTAGTGCCCTTGCCGGTCTCTTCGGTCAGGAAGGCGACGCCCCGTTCGCGCGTCCAGTGCAGATTGTGAAGCCCGGTGTCGGTGACGAGCCGGCACGCGCGGAACTGCTGCGCCTGTAGATAGCCGATCTGCGAGAACGGATCGTCGGCGTACAGGCCGGCCTCGTCGACCATCTGTTCGGCGTACAGAGCCCAACCTTCAACGAACGCGTTGAACCCGATCAGCGACGCGATCAACGGGACATCGTCGTGATGCTCGGCCAGATACGCGCCCTGATAGGTATGCCCCGGCACCCCCTCATGCGCGGTTAGCGTCGCGATTTGATACTTCGGCCATAACGTCGTCGATTTCAGGTTGATGTAATAGATCGCCGGTCGCGAGCCATCGAGCGACGCGAAATTCATATAGCCGAGCGCCGCGCCGTCCTGAATGTCCTCGGGCACGCGCTTGACCATCACGTCCGCCTTTAGCCCGAGGTGCGAAATCTTGGGCAGCAGCGGGCGGATCGCCGCGATCTTGCCGTTGCAATAAGCGATCAGCGCGGCGCGCCCGGCCTCGTCGTCGCTGAACAGCTGCTTGGGGTCCTTGTTCAGCGCTTGCACCCGCTCTCCAACTGTGCCGCTGGTCAGCCCCTGCTTGCGCAGCAGGCCGTCCATCCGGCTTTTGAGCTCCTCATTCTGTGCCAAGCCGATCCGGTGGATTTCGGCCGGGGTTTGCGTCGTCGTCGTGCCAAGACGCAGTGCCCATGCGTAATAGGCGTCGCCCATCGGCAGGCGCTGCACGCCAGCACCGGGAGTCGCCATGGCATTGGCGGCGGCGAACGCCGTGATCTGGCGGTCGAGCGCGGGATATACGATTGTCTCGACCATCTTTTGCGCGCGCGGACCCCAGTCGCCGGCGATCCCCTTCGCCGCGGTGCGCGTCGCGACCGACGTGACCAGCTTCTGTTGTCCTGCTGGGGTCTTGCGGTACTTACTCAGTATCCCGAGGACGTTTGCTCCGACAAACGTCGGCGGCACCACGCCACGCGGTGCATCGCGCTCGATCTGCGCGGTCTCGTTGTCGAGCGCCGTTGCCATGGCGGCGACGCGCGACAGATAGGCTTCGGCATCCGCGCTGCTGTTGATCGGATGTTGCGAATCGAGAAATTCGGGCGTGCCGGCGATCGTGCCGCTCTGCTGAGTGACCGCATACGGAGTCGTGCCGCCCTGAAACCCTTGCGCAGCGGTCGCGTAGAAGAACGGCTTGGCCATCTCCGCGCTCTCCAACGCATAATGTACCGTGTCCCAGCGCAGTCTCTCACCCGGCGACAGCTTTGCGCGGTCGGTCGTGCGGATTTGGGTCATCATGTTGTCGATCTCTGCGGCATAGCGCGCCGCGCCGAGAGCAGATCCGTCGCTAAGCCGGGCGCGCAATGCGGCACGGGGCCCGACATCGACGCCGAGGCTGGTCGCGGTTTCTGGCGAAAGCGCAAGCACTCGGTCGGCGATCGCGTCGAGGGTCGCGTGAAGCGACTGCGACGCGGGTGTCTTACCGCCGCCTTTGCCGCGGCCTTGGCGAAGGGCTGGCGTCGCCGCGATGCCGGCCGCCGCCGCAGAACTTGCCATCAGAGTGCGCCGTGTGACGGACGAGTTGAACATGGTTTGCTCCGGGCCTAAAATAGTTGATAACGGTGACGCTATTGCTTGGACGTCGCAGGGGCAAGCGTCGTCGTGCGGCCCAGCCGGTCCTCTCGCCACACGATGTACAGCCCTTCCCCACGATAACCGAAGCGCCGACCTAAGTGCTCAGCCCGGGCAACGCACCGAACAGGACGAAACCCAACAACGTTGCCCAGAGCCGAGCCGAGCAGGCGGCGCTTACTCGCTCCGAAGGACGCCGGTCGCCTTTGAATACACTGCTTAGCGTCCTGCGGCTTAACTTGACCGGTAGCGGACCAGTGGGTTGCGGGCGATATCTGCAGTCGGCTGGACGTTCGAGATCGGCGGCATGAACCGCGAGCGACCCAAATTGGCAGATCTTTGGTGCCTAAGGGGAAACCTGGGATGCAAGGGAGCGAGCGGCTTTCGCGCCCCCGCAACGTGGCTACTCTGATATTCTATCAAGCCAAGCGGTACTGCCCCCACCCGCTGCTTAAACGATAGCCGGTCGTCTGGCGTAGATGCCGAACCCGGCGATGATCGCGTAGCAAATGGCCGGGATGAGCAGCGCGAAGGCGAGGCTGCCCGACACGTCAGCTACCTCACCAGTCAGCAGCGGCACCACCGCGCCGCCGAAAATGGCGATGTTGATGATCCCCGATCCGTCCGCCGCGCGCGCGCCCAGCTTCTCGCAGGCGAGGCTGAAGATGGTCGGAAACATGATCGAGTTCATCAGCCCGATTGCCAGCAAGCTGTAGCCCGAGGTCGCGCCGGTCGTATTAGCGGAGATCAGGATCAGCGTGATCGCCCCTGCGGCGACTGCGGCGAGGATCTTGCCCGGACTCATCACGCGCAGAACGGCCGAGCCGAGGAAGCGTCCGACCATGGCGCCACCCCAGTAAAAGCTGATCATATTGCCGGCCGACAGATCACTTAAACCCATTACGCCTGGCTGCTTTAGATAATTGACGATCAGCGAGCCAATCGACACTTCGGCGCCGACATAAAGGAAAATGCACAAGGCGCCGAAGCCGAAGCGCGGACGCTTCAGCAGCGTGAAGCCCGCAGTCGGCGAACTTTGCTCGATCGACTCGCCCTTGAGCGCGTCGCGAAACATCCACACCACGCCCGCGATGACCGCCAGTGCGATCGCCAGTCCAATATAGGCATGGACGATCGCCTGCGTTTCGTTTGTGCGATAGGCGTCGAGGGCGGCGCCCCCGAGCGTTGCGGCACTTACCCCGGCAAGGCTGCCAAGGATCAGGGCTGAACCAACGCGCGGAAAGATGGTCGTTCCGAGGCTGTTGAACGCCTGGGCGAAAGTTAAGCGGCTATGGACAGTCTTGGCCGGCCCAAGCAGGCTGATCAGCGGGTTGGAGACGACCTGAACGATCACGACCCCACTCGCCAGCACGAACAGCGCCAGCAGGAACAGCCCGTAAGTCGCCTTCTGCGAGGCGGGAATGAACAGCAGGCAGCCCACCATCATGGTAAGCAATCCTGCCACCGCGCCGCGCATATAGCCAATCTTCTTGACTAGCTGAGCGCCAGGGATGCCAATCACGAGATAGGCAGTGAAGAAGCAGAATTGGACCAGCATCGCCTGGGTGTAGTTGAGCGTGAACAGCTCTTTCAGCTTGGGGATAATCACGTCGTTGAGGCTCGTGATTCCGCCGAAGATGAAGAACAGCGCCATCACGAAATAGCGCAGGTTCGGCGCATCGACATGGCCACGCGCTTCGGCTTCAGAGCGACGATCTGACGAATCGCCCTGTGCTGCCCCTCGGGTCGTAACCATTGTCGCTTCTCCTCAGCTGATCTTTATGCCGACCCTGCCCGACCCGGGTAGGGGCGGCAAGGTGATCGGGACGATCAAGACGTCGATCACTTTTGCGCACAGGCTAATGGCTCACCCACGGGCTCAAGCCGAAATGAGCGAATGGTCAACGCCAGTGAGCGGTCGGCGCTAATCCGCACGGTATTGGCGATCGAGGCGAAACGGGCCCCGCGCTCGGCGAAACAGCGCAACGGGACTTTGAGCGTCAACGGTCCCTTGCTGGCAAGGCGATCTGCGATTGGCAACGCCGCGTCGCCGACCGCCAGCATCACCGGTCCGGCGGCGGGTTGGTCAACGACCATGCTGGCGACGAGGGCGAAGCCGCCGGCCAACTGACGGCTAAGGTCGACCGCAGGACCGTCGATGGACAGCGAGCCCGGGCCGCTCCAGGTCACGGCGCGCGAATCTTCTTGTGCTCCGGTGTCGACTGGATGCGTGGCGACCAGTCCATTCGGACTCACCAACACGCCGGCGACAACGGGGCGCGCTCCGCCGTCATCGCTGATCGTCATCCGCCACGGGTCGAACGTTCTACCACCAACAAAATATTGGTCGAGATTCAGCCCGCTGGCGAGGTCGATTCGCGGGTCCTCGGACAGCGTCGCGACGTGACGCGAAGCGCTGTAGCTCAGGCCATACCCGCGGGCAAACAGCGCCGCCGTGGTGGGCGAGTGGGCGTCAGCAGGCCACGCGAAGGGCAGCGTTCCCGTGAAATCGCGCGCCTTGCCCGAGCGGCTGGCGACCACCACATCGGCGACGCCCCCGTTCTCGCTGCCCGGGAGCCACGTGGCCACAAACGCGTCTGACGCGATGATGATCGCGTTGGTTAACAGCGGACGTCCCGACAGGAAGACCGTCACGACGGAAATTCCTGCCGCCTTCACACGCTTAACTAGCGCTAGGTCGAGTTGGTCCCGTGGCTGGTGCGCGAGGGTTGGGACGTCGCCTTGGAACTCGGCATAGGGCCTTTCGCCGATCACGACGATCGCGACGACGGGCTTGCCGCGCGCCTGCCCACCGGCGGCGTAGTCGGCGGTGCCCCTCGCGGCGGCGATTGCCTGGGTCAATCCGTCGAGGATCGTTTGTCCCTTGGGGAAATCGCGTTTGGCGGTGTCGGTGCCCTGCCCGGTGATCGTCCAGCCGCCCGCCTGGCGCGCCATGTCGTCGGCGGCGTCGCCCGAGATCAGCACGTGCGCTCCGGGGCGAATAGGCAGCGTCTTGCCCTCGTTCTTGAGCAGCACGAGTGACTTGGCGACGGCTTCGCGGGCGAGCGCGCGGTGCGCGTCGGACCTGATCGCGGACAGCTCGGTGCGAATCGCGCGACCGTCGAGCAGCCCGAGCTTGGCCTTGACGCGCAGGACGCGGCGCACCGCGTCGTCGATCCGCGCCATCGGGATCAGCCCGGCGCGGACGTCGGCAAGCGTGTTGTCGAACAACGGCTTCGAGCTGTCGGGCGCCATGACGAGGTCGAGCCCGGCGTTGTAGGTCTGCGGGCAATGCGTGACGGTGCAGCCGTCGAACTAGCCATGCGCGTTCCAGTCGCCGAGCACGAGCCCGCGAAAGCCCATACGGCCCTTGAGCACATCAGTGACGAGGCTGTGGTTGCCGTGATTCTTGACCCCGTTCCAGTTCGAGAAGCTGACCATCGCGGTCAGTGCCCCGGCGTCGATGCCGGCGGGATAATTTTGCGCATGGGTAGCGATCAGCGCGCGCTCGCTGGCTAGGGTATTGCCTTCGTCGCGGCCGCCCTCAGTGCCACCGTCGCCAAGGAAATGCTTGATCGTCGCGGCGACATGGGTCGGGCCGACCGCGCGGCCGGGGACGAGCGGGCCCAAGAGGCCAAGGACCATAGCGCGCGGATAGGCGGCGACCAGGTTGGGATCGGAAGATTAGCCCTCATAGCTGCGTCTCCAGCGCAAGTCCTGCGGGACGGCAAGGGTCGCAGCGAAGGTCCATTCGATTCCGCTGGCGGTGACTTCGGCAGCAGTGGCAGTGCCGATGTGGCTGGCAAGTCTGCTGCGCTCCCAACGCTGAGGTTGTGTCGATCAAATCCAAGCGCCGAAGGGGAGCGACTCGCCTGCGGCTGAGCGGCTAATCTGCACCGATTCGGCGACACTTTTCTTTTTCGTGCTTCCCGGGTGCTTCCTCAGCCACCTCAGGGGAAGCACCAAATTAGCGTACCGTGCTAAACCACTGATTTCATTCACTGGCCCACCCCTAATATGACATTGGGTGCGAGCCATCCGCAGCCTCCCCTCTACATCGGAAGTATCCCAGCCGCCTGCAATTGTCGCCGATCCCATCCCAACGCGATTGAGGCGATACCCTCCTCCCGCATAAGGTAACGGACTTTCTGCGGCTTAACGCCAAGGTGCCACCCAATCTCTCCCGGCCAAGCGACGCAGCTCGCCACCCTGAGCACGCCGCAGCGCGAGATCGCTTGGCGCCGTCCCGACTTTTCGAGACAGAGCCCGAACTCGCTGGAGAGGCGGGCAATCTGACAAGCTTTGATGTTTAGAATCTCGGCGGCGTCCTCTTGGCAGAAATCTTGGCACATGCCTCCCGGCAGCTTGCGGAGTTCGACGGGCACTCGGCGGAAAGGGGCGAGGTCGTTCGGCCGCACCATGATGTCGCCGAAGTTGCCGTCCCGGTTGGCCATCCAGAACGGAACCTC
>JANMWM010000110.1:0-1567 GCA_031394005.1 Sphingomonas sp. | reverse complement strand
CGACGATTCCTTCGCCGGCGAGAGGAAGTGTATGCGCTCGTGAATGTAGCGCCCATAGCCGTCGAATGGCTGGAAGAACATCGTGTCCGCCATCCCAACGATGAGCAGCCCGTGGAACGCCTTGTTGTCGGCGACGTCCTTGAGCAAAGTGCGCGCGCTGGTGCCGTGGATCGCGAGCTGGAGCGGTCGGATTCCGGTCAGCTGCTCGAACCGGTTGAAATTGGTGTCGAACAGGATCCGGCTGTCGCCGACGATCGCCACCGGTGCCTGCGCCGAGCGGGCGCGTTCATTGGCCCAGTCGGTCTCGCTATTGTCGAGATCGCCGGCGTGAAGCCCGATGCGCCGCGCATTGACCTCGAGCGCGGCGGTACCGGCAAGCAGGGCCAGCGCCACGCCGAGCGCGAGCCTGCCCCACGGCTGGCGCGGGACGTCGCGGGTCGGAACCGGCTGCGCCTGGCCGGGTCGGTCGGACGCGGTCAGCCTGAGCCCGGCGGGGAGCGCGCCATCGCGGCTGAGCACGCCGCCGCCGGGTAGTGTCGGGTTGCTGCTGAAACCGCCATCAGAACTGGAAGTAGATGAAGGCATTGCCTGCTCCCTGTTCGGCGATAATCGCGATCCCCATCGCCCCCCACAGCAGCCCGACGAGCCACGCCGGGGTGCGCTCGATGACCAACTCGATCGTGCGGTCGCGCATCGCCCAGTGAGTCGCGACGATCGCGGTCGTCGCGACCAGCGCGTAGATTAGCGGCAGCAGCGCGATCAGCGGCGTGGGCTTGGCCGACATGCCCACCATCGCGGTCAGAATCGTTGCCGCGCCGCCGAAGGTTTTGGCGCGGAAGAAAACCCAGGTGATGTTGACCAGCAGGAAGGTCAGCAGCCCCAGCGCGACGAGCATTGCGCGGCCGGGCGTCACGCCCGCGAACCGCTTCTTCAGCCAGCGCTCGGCGGCGAGATAGGTCCCGTGAAGCCCGCCCCACACGACGAAAGTCCAGCTCGCGCCGTGCCACAGCCCGCCGAGCAGCATCGTTCCCATGAGCGCGGCATAAGTCCGCGCCTCGCCGTGGCGATTGCCGCCCAGAGGAATGTAGAGATAATCGCGCAGCCAGCTCGACAAAGTGATGTGCCAGCGCCGCCAGAAATCGGAGAAGCCGATCGCCGCGTAGGGAAAGCGGAAATTGTCGGGCATGGCGAAGCCGAGACACACCGCGACCCCGATCGCAGTGGTCGAATAGCCGGCGAAGTCGCAGAAGATCTGCCCGGCAAAGGCAAAGGTCGCGGCCCATGCGTCGAGCATCCCCGGCATCTTGTCGTGCGCGTCATAGACCTTCTCGACCACCGGGCCGAGGAAGCCGTCGGCGATGACGACCTTCTGGAACAACCCGAGCGTGACCAGTGCGAGCCCGAAGAACAGCTGGTGGGCAGTCGCCTTGCGCTGTTCCGCGAACTGCGGGACGAGCTCGGTCGGGCGCATAATCGGCCCCGCGACGAGGTGCGGGAAAAAGGTCACGAACAGCGCGTAGTCGAGAAACCGCTTGGCCGGCTGGGCGCGGCGCAGATTGACGTCGAG
>JANMWM010000265.1:0-1912 GCA_031394005.1 Sphingomonas sp. | reverse complement strand
CATGCGCTTCCTCGACAATGTCCTGTCGGACTATATCGCCCGCGCTCCCGACGAGATGGCGCGCGCCAAGTACAGCTGCGAGCGCGAGCGGTCGGTCGGCCTGGGCGTGATGGGCTTCCATTCGTTCCTCCAGGCGCGCGGGCTACCGTTCGAAGGGGCGATGGCCAAGTCGTGGAATTTGAAGATCTTCAAGCATATCCGCGCGCAGGTCGATGAAGCCTCGATGATGCTGGCGCAGGAGCGCGGGCCGTGCCCCGATGCCGCCGACATGGGGGTGATGGAGCGGTTCAGCTGCAAGATGGCGATCGCGCCGACCGCGTCGATTTCGATCATCTGCGGCGGCACCAGCGCGTGCATCGAGCCGATCCCGGCCAATATTTACACGCACAAGACGCTGTCGGGCAGCTGGTCGATCAAGAATCCCTATCTCGAGAAATTGCTGGCGGAGAAGTCGAAGGATTCGGCCAACGTGTGGAACTCGATCCTCGAGCAGGGGGGTAGCGTTCAGCACCTCGACTTCCTGACGCAGGAGGAAAAGGACACCTACAAGACCAGCTTCGAGATTGACCAGCGCTGGCTGCTCGAGCTGTCGGCCGATCGCACGCCGTTCATCGACCAGGCCCAGTCATTGAACCTGTTCATTCCCGCCGATGTCGACAAATGGGACCTGATGATGCTCCACTTCCGCGCGTGGGAGCTGGGCATCAAGTCGCTCTATTACCTGCGGAGCAAGTCGGTCCAGCGGGCGGGGTTTGCTGGCGGGGTGGAAGCTGACAACACCGCTGAGCCGGCCAAGTACGAGCTGCCTACGACCGACTATGACGAGTGTCTCGCATGCCAATGATCCGGGGGATTATTGGACGAGACACTCTGGCGTGTCAGTAGGGCCGGCGTGACCTCTGCCAACCTCCTCTTCACCATCGCCGGGATCGGCGCGCTCGCCGCCGGGCTGGTCATGCTGCTCTGCCCGGCGCTGGTCTGCGCGCTGTTCGGGATGAAACCGAGCGAGCCCGCCAAATATGCGCTGCTCATCGCCGGCATGATGCTCGCCGCGTTCGGGCTGCTGCTCGCCGGCTTCGCGATCGGCTATTCGACCGTCAAGCCGCTCGACATGAACCAGGGCGCGAGCCAGTGAACTGGCGTCGCTATCATCGCTGGCTTTCGCTCCCGTTCGGGCTGGTCCTGCTGTGGGTCGCGCTCACCGGGGTCGCGATGCAGGCGGTCGAGATCTACGACAAGGGACTGTTCGGCGACGACGACGACCGCCCCGCGCAGGTCACCGCGGCGCGTGTTCACGATCCTGACGAGGACGAGCAGGCCGCCAAGCCCGCCAAGCCCGCCGCGATCGCCGCCGCACATCCGCTCGCCGCTTCTGCCCCCGCCCCCACCACGCCTGCCCTGCCACGCCCGCCGCAGAGCAAGGCGCATCAGCTCCACGAGCTCCTCCAGCACCTCCACTCGGGCGAATGGTTCGGCCCGTTCGGGACGATTATCCAGACCCTCGCCGGCATCGCGATGACCTTCTTCGCCGTGTCGGGAATGTGGATGTACGTGACCATGTTCCGCCGCCGCGGCCACAAGCATCATGACGGCAAGAAGCTGTTCTGGTGAGCCCCGCTCGCCGCCCCCATATTAACCGATAAGCCCAGGAGAGCCCCATGTCCCTTCTCGAAGCCCGCAAGCAGTACAAGCCGTTCGAATACCCGTGGGCGTTCGATTTCTGGAAGCGTCAGCAGCAGATCCACTGGATGCCCGAGGAAGTGCCGTTGGGCGAGGATTGCCGCGACTGGGCACAGAAACTCAGCGACCACGAACGCAACCTGCTGACCCAGATCTTCCGCTTCTTCACCCAGGCCGACGTCGAGGTGCAGGACTGCTATCACGAAAAATACAGCAGCGTGTTCAAGCCGAC
>JANMWM010000210.1:0-11988 GCA_031394005.1 Sphingomonas sp. | reverse complement strand
GCCGCCGCTGTTCGACCCGATGGCGCTGCTCGCGATCGCCGATTCGCTGCCGCTGATGATCGCCTACGTCGATCGCGATCAGCGGTATCGCTTCATCAACAAGCCCGTCGCCGACTGGTTCGAGCGGCCGCGCAGCGAAATCCTCGGGCGGACGGCGCAAGAGGTAACGCTGTTCACGGCGCATGACATGCGGTGGAGTGAGCTCGATGCGGCGCTGGCCGGCGAGCGGCGGTATTTTGCGCGCGTCGTCGAGCACCCGACGCGCGGAATGCTGGCAATCCAGTCGGACTATATGCCCCATGTCCTGCCCGGCGGCGAAGTGGTCGGGGCGATCCTGGTCGTCCAGGACGTGACCGAGCAGCGGGCGACCGAAGTCGCTTTGCGAGAGAGCGAGGCACGCTTCCGGCGAATCGCGGATTCGGCGCCGCTGCCGATGTGGGTGACGCGGATCGACCGCACCCGGGACTTCGTCAACGACGCCTATGTCGCAATGATGGGGACCGACCGCGAGGAAGCGCGCCAGACCGACTGGATCAGCCGTATCCACCCCGACGACCGCCAGCGGGTGGTTGCCGAGACGCTGGCGGGCGAGGCGGAGGGCCGCGAGTTCGCGGTCGAGGGTCGGTTCGCGGTGAGGCCGAGCGACTATCGCTGGATGGACACGGTCTCCTCGCCGCGGGTCGACGCCGACGGGCGCATCGTCGGCTATATCGGGGTCGCGTCGGACATCACGGTAATCAAGGAGGCCGAGATCGAGCTCAGGCGTCTGGTTAAGGAGCGCACCGCCGAGCTCAGTGAAAGCGAGCAGCGCTTCCGCGCGATTTTCGACACGGTGCTGGAAGTGATCGTGCTGATGACGCCCGACGGGACGGTACTCGAAGTCAACCGCACGCAGGCCGGGTGGCGCGCGAACGATCCGGCCCAGGCGATCAACGGCAAGTTGTGGGATTCGCCGACCTTTCTTCGCCATCCCGAGCATCGCGCGTTCACGAGGGCCGCGGTGGTGCGCGCGGCGGCGGGCGAGACGGTGCGCGCCGAACTGGCGATGCATGACGAGGGCGGCGCATCGGCGACGCTCGACGTGTCGCTGCGCGGGGTGCGCGACGATCATGACCGGATCATCTACCTGCTGCTCGAGGCGCGCGACGTGACCGACCTGAAGCTCGCGCAGGAGCAGCTTCGCCAGAGCCAGAAGATGGAGGCGCTCGGCCAGCTGACCGGCGGGATTGCGCACGACTTCAACAATCTGCTGACGGTCGTGGTCGGCGGGCTCGACATGATCTCGAAGAAGGTCACCGACGAGAAATTGCTGCGCTATGCGACCAACGCGCTGGCGGCGGCGGAGCGTGGGGTGCGGCTGACCGGGCAGTTGCTGACCTTCAGCCGTTCGCAGCGGCTGGAGGTCCGGCCGTGCTTCATCGGGCCGATCGTCGAGGAGATGATGCCGCTGCTGCGCAACGTGCTCGGGCCGGGTATCGAAAAAAGGTTCGCGCTCGACGAGATGCTGATGCCGGTGATGGGCGATCCGACGCAGATCGAGGTCGCGGTGCTCAATCTTGCGATCAACGCGCGCGACGCGATGCCGCATGGCGGGACGTTGAGCTTCGCCAGCCGGCACGTCACGGTCGAGGAGGATCCCGAGCTCGACCCGGGCGAGTATATCGAGCTGGTGGTGAGCGATACCGGTACGGGAATGCCGCCGGACGTGGCCGTGCGGGTATTCGAGCCGTTCTTCACGACCAAGGAGGTTGGCAAGGGCACCGGGCTCGGGCTGTCGATGGTCTATGGCATGGCGCACCAGTCGGGGGGAACGGCGCGGATCGCGAGTGAGGAAGGCAAGGGAACCAGCGTCAGCCTGTTCTTCCGCAAGGCCGACGAGGCGCGCGCGCGGGACAGCCGCGCGACCGCAAAGGGCGAATTGGCGGAGGCAAAGCTCGGCGCGCGCGTCGTCGTGATCGATGACGATCCCGATGTGCGCGGGTTCATCGTCACGAGCCTCGCCGAGTTCGGTTATCAGGTCGCGGAAGCGGGCGACGGACCGAGCGGGATCGCGCTGGTCGAAAAGATTTCGCCCGACGTCGTGGTGATCGACTATGTCATGCCCGGCATGTCGGGCGCCGAGGTCGCGGCGGCGATCCTGACGACGCGGCCCGACCAGGCATTGCTGTTCGTGTCGGGCTATAGCGAGACCGACGATATCAGGCGCACCGCGCCCAATGCGAGCCTGCTCGCCAAGCCGTTCCGGCCCGATGCGCTTGATGCCGCGGTGCGAGCGGCGATCGCCGGGAGCCGCGATGCGGCGCGCGGAAAGTCTCGCAGATAGGCGCGTTGAGCGGGCGCTCAAGCGGTTCGACGCCAATGACGACGGATGGCTGGCGAGCTTCGATGCAAGCCGCGCGGCCGACGCTTTGCGCGAGGTGGCGGACTCCGACTGTGACGGGCGGGTGACGATGAGCGAGTATGACGCTGCCGTCGCGTTTATCGCGGCGCGGACACCACCGATTCCCCTGTCCTACAGCGCCTCATTTGTGAGATGACCTGCCAACCGGTGGTCTTTAGCCTTGCTCTTTCTCGCTCCCGGGTAATGCTCTTCACGCAACTGCTCCGCCAATGCGAACAATTCGCTGGTCCAAGCGACCCTGCGAGGCATCGATTCACGCCTGACCTTCGCCTGATCTTGCGGAGGATATTTCGCACACCATGGCGGGTTAAGGGCTGACTTTAGACTGACCTTCCGTCGTTCCACCATGGGAAGCGTTCACCAGCCGCCTCTATTTCGCCTCGGCCAGATCCTTCGCCGCCTCGGCGCTCGTCCAGTCGCGATTGCCGACGAAGCGCCACACCTCATCCCCCTTCGAATCATAGAGGATGCTCGTTGGCAGCACCGGCGCGGCGGCCTTGTCGCTCATCGCGATCTCGGCGTCCTGATATGTATCGAGCGTCTTGATGTTGTGTTCGGTCAGGAAGGCCGATACCGAACCGATCGGCCCGATGTCCTGCGACAAGGCGACGATCTTGACCCGCCCCTCTTGCGCCGCCAGCCGGTCAAGAGTCGGCAATTCCTTGACGCACGGCACGCACCAGCTCGCCCACAGATTGATTAGCAGCGGCTCGCCCTTGAACTCCGATAGTGCGGTGTCCTCGCCGTCGCCGTCCTTGATGACGATGTCGGGGGCGGGCTGGCCGACGTGGGAGCGGTCGAGCCCTTTCTTCGGGCGCTGGTTGGCGCCAGCCACTGCGGTCGCGGCAGGCGTCGCTTGCCGGTCCGGAGCCTTTTGCCTATCGCAGCCGCCCAACACGACCAGCCCCATCAGGAGCAACATCATCAGCCGCACGAGCAACTCCAATTCAATGTGGGGCG
Organism: Sphingomonas sp.; assembly: GCA_031394005.1. Classification (GTDB taxonomy): domain Bacteria; phylum Pseudomonadota; class Alphaproteobacteria; order Sphingomonadales; family Sphingomonadaceae; genus Sphingomicrobium. Next base: position 8,627 of record JANMWM010000210.1, on the reverse strand, counting down.
GGCGTTTCGCTGAAGGCCCGACCGCGGTGATGCGCGAGATAAATGCCTCGATCGCAATCGACAAGCGATTGTGGCGCGAGGATATCGCCGCCAGCCGCGCCCACGCCGCGATGCTGGCGAAGCAGGGCATCCTTTCCGCCGAAGACGCCAGCGCGATCGATTCCGGCCTGAGCCAAGTCGCCGCCGAAATCGCCGATGGAAAGCTGGTCGAGAACCCTGCGCTCGAAGACATCCACATGCATGTCGAGCATCGCCTGTCCGAGCTGATCGGCCCCGCCGCCGGCCGCCTCCACACCGCGCGCTCGCGCAACGACCAAGTCGCGACAGACTTCAAGCTGTGGGTGCGCGGCGCGATCGACGAGGCGCTTGGGCAGATCGACGCGGTCGAAGGCGCACTGCTGACCCGCGCGGACGAACATGCGGCAACGGTCATGCCCGGCTTCACCCACCTCCAGTCGGGCCAGCCGGTCACCTTGGGCCATCACTTCATGGCGTATCGCGAAATGCTCGTCCGCGACCGCAGCCGATTCGCCGACGCCCGCGCCCGAATGAACGAAAGCCCGCTCGGCAGCGCCGCGCTCGCCGGCACCGGCTTCCTGCTTGATCGCGCGGCGACCGCGACCGCATTGGGATTTGACCGCCCAACCGCCAACAGCCTCGATGCCGTGTCGGATCGCGACTTCGCCGTCGACTATCTCCACGCCGCGGCGCTGACCGCCGTCCACCTTTCGCGCCTCGCCGAGGAGATCATCCTGTGGGCGTCGCAGCCGTTCGGCTTCGTCAAGCTGCCCGACGCCTGGTCGACAGGCTCGTCGATCATGCCCAACAAGCGCAACCCCGACGCCGCCGAACTCGTCCGCGGTCATAGTGCCCGCATCATCGGCGATCTCGTTGCGATGCTGGTGCTGCTCAAGGGACTGCCGCTGGCCTATGCGAAGGACCTTCAGGACGACAAGCCGCCGGTGTTCGACGCGCACGACCTGCTCGAGCTCAGCCTCGCGGCGATGGCGGGGATGATCGCCGACCTTGAGTTCGTGCCTGCAAAAATGCGCTCTGCCGCCGCCGCCGGCCACGCGACCGCGACCGACCTCGCCGACTGGCTGGTGCGCGAGGCCGATGTGCCCTTCCGCGAGGCGCACCACATCGCCGGCCGCGCCGTCGCCGTTGCCGAAGCGCTCGGCAAGTCGCTCGATGACCTCACCCTCGCCGAACTCCAGGCGGTCGATCAGCGCGTCACCGACGCGGCGATCGCCTGCCTCTCGGTCGAATCCTCGGTCGCCTCGCGCACCTCGGCTGGCGGGACCGCGCCGGTGCGGGTAAGGGAAGCCGTCGCCGCTGCCCGGAGTGCCAAGTGAAGCGTATAGCCCTTATCGGAAGCGTCGTCCTGCTCGCCGGCTGCGGTCGAATCACCGCGCTCGAACCCGCGCCGGGCCAACCCCTCGCGGTCAAGCCCGCGATGGCCGCGCGTCAGCCAACCGTCGAGGAATTGCTCCAGCCGCGCACCGACGCCGCCCCTTCGCGGGTCGACGAGCTAATCCGCAAGTCCGCCCCGCGCCGCGCCGATCGCTTCGACCTGCCCCCGCCCGACGGCGGCGCACCGATGCTCCCCGCCGGCACCGAGCCCGCCGCGACCTCATCCGACAAGACCGGACCCGAGCAGCCCAAATGACCCCAATCCGCCCCGTCCGAAAGGCCATCTTCCCCGTCGCCGGCCTCGGCACCCGCCTGCTCCCCGCGACCAAGACGATGCCTAAGGAGATGCTGACGGTCGTCGATCGCCCGCTGATCCAGTACGCCGTCGACGAAGCGCGCGATGCCGGGATCGAGCAGCTGATATTCGTCACCGGGCGCGGCAAGTCGACGCTGGTCGACTATTTCGACCTGAGCTTCGAGCTCGAGGCGACGATGGAGAAGGCCGGCAAGAGCCGCGCCGCGCTCGACGGCTCGCGCACTACGCCGGGCGAGCTGATCTCGGTCCGCCAGCAGCAACCGCTCGGCCTCGGCCACGCCGTGTGGTGCGCGCGACACGTCGTCGGAGACGAGCCGTTCGCGGTGATCCTGCCAGACGATCTGATGGTCGGCGGGCTTGGAGTAGGCGGCGCGCTCCGCCAGATGGTCGAGGCCTATAACCAGGTTGGCGGCAACATCGTCTGCGCCGAGGAAGTCGATCCGGCCAAGACCGCAAACTATGGTATCGTCTCGCCTGGCGAGTCCCGCGGTAACCTTACCGAAGTGCTCGGAATGGTCGAAAAACCAAGTCCCGACGTCGCCCCCTCGCGGCTCGGAATCATCGGCCGCTACATCCTCCAGCCCGAGGTGATGGCGATTCTCGACGCCAAGGAAACCGGGGCAGGGGGCGAGATCCAGCTGACCGACGCGATGGCCAGGCTGATCGGCCGCCAGCCGTTCCACGCGGTCAAGGTTGACGCCGTCCGCCACGATTGCGGCGACAAAGCCGGCTTCGTCCTAGCAAACCTCGCGCTCGCCCTCGACTGCGACGATTTGCGCCCGCGAGTCGAGGAATTCCTCGCCCGGCGTTAGTCTCGCGCGAGTCCAGCCAACCTTGCCCGCTCGCTTTCGCTGACGGCCAGCGCCGCGCGCATTTCGCCAAGCTCGATCGCCCGCGTCACCACCCGCGCATCGAGCGCGGCATTGTCGGCGCGTAATTGCTTGAACCCTCGCGCCCGCGCCAGTTGCCGCGCGATCCGCGCCAGCAGCACTTCATGGTGGAACGGTTTCACGACAACATCGTCCGCCCCCGCCTCGAACGCGCGGACCGCACCCGTCCGGTCGCTCCGCCCCGAAATCAGGATCACCGGCAGGTCGTGCACCGCCGTATCGTCGCGGATCATTCGCGCCAGCTCGATTCCGCCCATCAGCGGCATCGCCAGTTCGACCAGCACCAGATCGACTGGGAGCCGATGCAACTCCGCCACCGCGACTTGCGCGCTCGCCGCCGCCGCCACGCGATAGCCCGTCTCGCTGAGCCGCCGCGCCAGCACCCCCATCGCGCTACGATTGGGCTCGACCAGCAGGATTCGCGGCGCCAGGCGCGCTTGGGGATCGGGCATATTCATACGAGTTCGCGATTAAACGCGAATGGTTAAGGACCGCTTAGGCTTCGAGTTCGATGTCCCAATAAAGATAATCGCGCCAGCTCTGATGCAGATAATTGGGCGGGAAGCTCTTGCCATGATCCTGCAATTGCCAGCTCGTCGGGCGGATCGGATCGCGGTGGATCGGCATCTGCGCCTGGCGCGGGGTGCGACCGCCCTTCTTCAAATTGCACGGCGCGCAGGCGGTCGCGACATTCTCCCATGTCGTCCGCCCACCCTGCGCGCGCGGTACGACATGATCGAAGGTCAGCTCCTTGTGGCTTCCGCAATAAACGCACCGAAACCGGTCGCGCAGGAACAGATTGAACCGCGTGAAAGCCGGATATTCGTTAGGCCGGACGAACTGCCTCAGCGCGATCACCGACGGCAGCTTGAGCGACCGCGTCGGTGAGTGCACCTCGCGGTCGTACAGCGCGACGACGTCGACCCGCTCGAGGAACATCGCCTTGACCGCGGTCTGCCACGGCCACAGGCTCAGCGGATAATAGGACAGCGGCGTATAGTCGGCGTTGAGCACCAAGGCCGGACAGCCATCGGGATGTCGCATGAGATCGGGATGAAACACGAGCGCGCGAACCCTTTCCTTGGGTCGAACTTAGCTGATCCCCGGCCCTGTCGCACGCAAGGAGGAGAGGGCGAAGCCCGCTTCCCTTGTGACGCGCCGGATGCCAAGCCGGCGTCACGTGATCATGACAGCACGGCGGATGATTCCCCGTCAAGGGTCCTTGTGAGCGAAACTTGAGCGAAACCTCGCGCTTTGCCCCCTCGCCGACGGGACTGCTGCATCTCGGCCACGCCTATTCGGCGGTGCTCGCGGCACAGGCGGGCCGATTCCTGTTGCGGATCGAGGACCTCGACCCAACGCGCAGCCGAACCGAATTCGTCGCCGCGATCGACGAGGATATAGCGTGGCTCGGGCTGAGCCCCGCCGAGCCGCCGCTCATCCAGTCAGACCGGAGCGAAGTCTATGCCGCTGCACTCGACCGTCTGCGCGCCGAGCGCCTCGCCTACCCCTGCTACTGCACCCGAGTCGACATCACCGCCGCGCTCAGCGCTCCCCATGGGGCCGCTGCCCACTACCCCGGCACCTGCCGCGACCTCCCCGACGACGCCGCCCGCCGCGCCTCGACCCCCCACAGCTGGCGGCTCGACACTGCGCAAGCCCTCGCCCGCACCGGCCTTCCGACTTGGCGCGAAAGCGACACGATCCACGCCACCACCCCCGCCGATCTCGACGACATCATCCTTGCCCGCAAGGACGCCCCCGCCGCCTACCATCTCGCCTGCGTCGTCGACGATGCCGCGTCAGGCGTGACCCTCGTCACCCGCGGTGTCGACCTGCGCTCCTCGACCTCCATCCAGCGCCTGCTCCAGACTCTGCTCGACCTCCCCGACCCCGCCTATCGCCACCACCCGCTCGTCACCCACGCCGCCATTCCCGGCCAACCCGCGCGCCGCCTCACCAAGCGCGACCACGCCCCGACGCTCGCCGCAATGCGCGCTACCGGGGTCGACGGCCGCGCCCTCGCCGCCGATCTCCGCGCCCACCGCCTCCCCCTAGGATTCGCCCTCGCACACACCTAAGTAGGATCTATGAACATCCTCCTCATCCTCGCTCTCGTCGCCGCCATGGGCGCGACGGCCTATGTCCTCGTCCGCGGCGTCATCGCCATGGCCAACGGTAAGGAAAACAACGGCGCGAAACAGCAGGAATGGATGCGCAAACGCGTGCTCTACCAGGGCATCGCCATCGCCATCGTGGCGGTCATACTGCTGATCGCCGGCGGTGGTCGAAGCTAGGCTCGCAAGCCGACTCGCGGGAGGCAATGATGGTCAAGCTCAACAAGATCTACACCCGCACAGGCGATGACGGCACATCCGGCCTCGTTGACGGCTCACGCGTGTCGAAGTCGAGCCCGCGGATGGCCGCGATCGGCGACGTCGACGAAGCCAACAGCGCACTCGGCCTCGCCATCGCCCACCTCGGCGATCACCCGCTTACGCCTTCGCTCCTGCGCATTCAGAACGAGCTGTTCGATCTTGGCGCCGACCTTGCGACGCCGTTCACCGACGAAGCCGACCCCGACTGGGCGCTGCGCATGATCCCCGCACAATCGACCCGCCTCGAGTGCGAGATCGACACGATGAACGAGGCCCTCGAACCGCTCGCCAGCTTCATTCTCCCTGGTGGTTCGTCCGCCGTCGCCGCGCTCCACCTCGCCCGCGCGATCGTCCGCCGTGCCGAGCGCGCCACGGTCGAACTTGTCAAAGCCGAGCGCATCAATCCTCCCGCCGCAACGTATCTGAACCGCCTGTCGGACCATTTGTTTGTGGCCGCGCGTTCGATTGCGGTGGGTAAGGGAGGCGATGTGCTGTGGCGACCCGGTGCAACCCGAGAACAGTGACCGATGATCTGGCGGCGCGGTTCCATGCAACCCGCCAGCTGACGCTCGACCTCGCCACACCGCTCAGCGACGCCGACGCCACCATCCAGCCCAACCCCGACGCCTCGCCCGCCAAATGGCACTTGGCGCACGTTACCTGGTTCCTCGAGACCTTCATCCTCCGCGACCTCGGCCAGCCCCCGTTCGACGACCGCTTCGCCTTTCTCTTCAACAGTTATTACGAAGGCGAGGGAGAGCGTCATGCCCGCCACCGCCGCGGAATGATCTCGCGTCCTACCCTCGACACCATCCGCGACTGGCGCGCTCACGTCGACCAGTCGATCGACCACGCTTTACCCACCTTGACCCCGGTAGCCCTCGCCCTTGTCGAACTGGGCATCCAGCATGAGCAGCAGCACCAGGAGCTGATCCTCACCGACATCCTCGCCACCTTCGCCACCAACCCGCTCGCGCCGGCCTACGCGCAAGCCCTGTCACCCCCGACTACCGCCACCGACCTCGGCTGGACCTCGCACCCTGGCGGCATCGCGCTGATTGGGGCAGGGAACGGAGCCTTCGCCTTCGATTGCGAACAACCCCGCCACCGCGCGCTGCTCCATCCCCACGCGCTCGCCACCCGCCCCGTGACCAACGCCGAGTGGGACGAATTCATCGCCGACAGTGGCTACTCGACTCCCGCGCTGTGGCTGTCCGAAGGCTGGGACTGGGTCCGTCGCGAGGCCATCGCCGCGCCGCTTTACTGGCACGACGATGGCACCGTCTTCACCCTGGCCGGCCGTATCGAGCGCAACCCCGCCGCCCCTGTCGCGCACATCAGCTTCTTCGAGGCCGACGCCTTCGCCCGCTGGGCTGCCGCCCGCCTCCCGCGCGAGGAGGAATGGGAAGCCGCCGCCCACGCTTCCAACCCCTTAGAGGGCCAACAGCTGGATCAGGCCACCGCCACCATTCCCGCCCCCAAATCGACCCTCTTCGGCTCCGTCTGGGAATGGACCGGCTCGGCCTACCTCGCCCACCCCGGTTTTGCCCCCGCCACTGGCACCGTCGGCGAATACAACGGCAAGTTCATGTCCGGCCAGTTCGTCCTGAAGGGCGCCAGCTGCGCCACCCCCCGCGGCCACTCCCGCGCCAGCTACCGCAACTTCTTCCCGCCCGCCGCGCGCTGGCAATTCACCGGAGCCCGCCTTGCTCGCGACACCTGAACCCGTCGATCCCGCTTTCCGCGACGATGTTCTTCGTGGGCTTGCCGAACCGATTCCGTCGATCCCCGCGCGCTGGCTTTACGATCGCCGTGGTTCGGAGTTGTTCGACGAGATCACCCGCCTCGACGCCTACTACCCTACCCGCACCGAGACCGCCCTGCTGAAAGCGGTCATGCCCGAGATCGCCGCCGCGCTACCGACCGGCCTCGCCGTGGTCGAATTCGGCGCCGGTTCGGTGACCAAGTCCCCCCTTCTGCTCGAGGCGATCCATCCCGCCGCCTATGTCCCGATCGACATTTCGGGCGACTATCTCCACGAAAGCGCGGGCGCGGTCGACGATCGCTTCGGCTTCCCCGTACTCCCGGTCGTCGCCGATTTCACCAAGGAGCTCAGCCTCCCGCTCGAAATCGAGGCCACACCCAAGCTCGGATTCTTTCCGGGCTCGACCATCGGCAATTTCGTCCCGCGCAGCGCCACCGACCTGCTGCGCCACTTCCGTGCCCTGCTTGGCACGGGCGCGAGGCTGCTCATCGGCATGGACCGCGTGAAGCCGGTCGATCGCCTGATCGCCGCCTATGACGATCCTGAAGGGGTGACCGCTGCCTTTAACCTGAACCTGATCGAGCGCATCAACCGCGAGCTCGCCGGCACTATCCCCGACGGCGCCTTCGTCCACGAAGCGCGCTGGACCGACATGATCGGCCGGATCGAGATGCACTTGCGGGCCATCCACGATGTCGATTTCACCATCGAGGGCCAGCCGTTCCACTTCGCGCAGGGCTCATCGATCCACACCGAGAACAGCCACAAATACGGCCAGCGCGGCAGCCGCCTGCTGCTCCTCGCCGGCGGCTGGACCCCGGTCGCCGAGTGGAGCGACCCCGCGGGCGACTTCGCCCTTATCCTCGCCGAAGCCCAGCACAACCGTTTTGCCCCCTAAGTTGTGCGGGTCCCGCCGCCCGGCTAAGACGCGCGCATGAACATTCTCCTTTCGCTCTTCTCGATCATGAACATGCTGCTCACCGTCCTGTGGTGGATCATCATCATCCAGGCGATCCTCAGCTGGCTGCTCGCCTTCAACGTCCTCAACGTCTCGTCGCCCGCGGTCCGCCAGATCGCGCTTGCGCTCGAGAAGTTGACCGCCCCGCTGTACCGCCCGATCCGCCGGATCCTGCCCGACTTCGGCGGGATCGATTTCTCGCCGATGGTCGTATTGCTAATCATCCTCGTCGTCCAGAAGCTGCTCGCCGGCGCGGCGATGGACATCGCGACCAGCACGACGGCCTGACCCGATGACCGCTCGCATCATCGACGGCAAAGCCGCGGCCGTCACGCTGCGGGCCGACATCGGGCAGGAAGTTTCGCGCTTCACCGCCGCGACCGACCGCGCCCCCGGTCTCGCGGTCGTGCTCGTCGGCAAGGATCCGGCCAGCGCGGTCTATGTCCGCAACAAGGGCATTGCGACACGCGAAGCCGGGATGCTAAGCTTCGAGCATAAGCTCGACGCCGATACCACCTCCCAATCCGACCTCCTCGCCCTTGTCGACCGCCTCAACGCCGACCCAGCGGTCGATGGAATCCTCGTCCAGCTGCCCTTGCCCCCGCAGATCGACGCCGACGCCATCCTGACCCGCATCGATCCCGACAAGGATGTCGACGGCTTCCACCCAGTCAACGTCGGCCGCCTAGTAACCGGCCTCCCCGGCTTCGTGCCGTGCACCCCTTATGGCTGCCTGCTGCTCCTGCGCTCCGAACTGGGTAGCCTGTCGGGCAAGTCGGCGGTCGTCATCGGCCGCTCGAACATCGTCGGCAAGCCGATGGCGCTGCTCCTGCTCGGCGACAGCTGCACCGTGACCATCGCCCACAGCCGCACCGCCGACCTCCCCTCGGTCGTGCGCCAGGCCGAC
>JANMWM010000209.1:0-2415 GCA_031394005.1 Sphingomonas sp. | reverse complement strand
TCGCATCGGCGGGATCGAGAAGGCGCTAGGGTCGGGCAACATCGATTACTCCGCCGAAGCCCATGCCGAAATGACCCGCGTTCGCGTCGCCAAGGTCGCGGGCATCGCCGACAGCATCCCCGACCAGGAGATCACCCTGGGCGAAGCGACCGACACGCTCGCGGTCGTCGGCTGGGGCTCGACCTATGGCCCGATCCACCAGGCCGTCCGCCGCCTGCGCGCAAAGGGCCGCAAGGTCGCCCACATCCACATCCGCCACATTGCCCCGATGCCCAAAAATATGTCTGTTCTACTCGAGGGTTATCAGCATATCCTTGTCCCCGAAATGAACACCGGCCAACTCAAAACTATATTGCGCGACACGTTCCTGGTCGACGCACGTCCGCTCAACAAGGTCAGTGGTCAACCCTTCCGCATCACCGAGATCGAGGACGCGATCGAGGCGATGTTGCGATGAAAAGATTTCGCCTTAAGGGGTCCGAACCTTCTGAACTTTTCGCGTAGAATCGTATGCAAAGGCACGATAAGTCAAAATGAAGCAAATCAACCCTGTACCGCTGATCATGATGCTCGGGCTCGTGCTGCTGGTTCTCTATTATCTCCACAAGGTTGGTTGAAGCCATGAACGAGATCACGAAGATCATACCCTCGACCACTGCCAAGGACTGGGCCTCGGACCAAGAAGTGCGCTGGTGCCCCGGCTGCGGCGACTATGCCGTGCTGAAAGCGGTGCAGCGGACCATGCCCGACCTTGGCGTCGCGCGCGAAAACACCGTGTTCGTCAGTGGCATCGGCTGCTCGAGCCGTTTTCCCTATTACATGGCGAGCTACGGCTTCCACACCATTCACGGCCGCGCCCCCGCCGTCGCGACCGGGGTCAAGCTCGCCAACCCGGACCTCGACGTGTGGATCATCACCGGCGACGGCGACGCGCTGAGCATCGGCGGCAACCACACGATGCACCTGTTGCGCCGCAATCTCGACTGCCAGTTTCTGCTGTTCAACAATGAGATTTACGGGCTCACCAAGGGCCAGTATTCGCCGACGTCGCGCATCGGCACGCGCTCGCCCTCGACCCCGTTCGGCTCGGTCGACCGCCCTGCCAATCCGTGTAGCTTCGCGCTTGGCGCCGGCGCACGGTTCATCGCGCGCGCGATCGACGTCAACAAGAATCTGCCCGATGTGCTTAAGGCCGCCCACGCGCATAAGGGCGCCAGCTTCGTCGAAATCTTCCAGAATTGCGTCGTCTATAACGACGACGTCTTCGCCAGCTTCACCGCCAAAGAGTTCGCCGCCGACCGGCAGCTGTGGCTCAAGGCCGACGAGAAAATGCTTTTTGCCGCCGGAACCAAGGGGATCGGGTTCGACCATGACCGCATGGCGTTGACCATTCTCGAGGCGACCGACCCCGCCGTCCTAACCCATGACCCCAAAAACCGCACGCTCGCCCAGCTACTAATCGAAATGCCCGCCACCGCCGGCTTCCCGGTCGCGCTCGGCGTCATCTACGAGGACCCCGCTCCGACCTTTGAAAGCGCCGTAATAGAGCAAAACCAAGCGGTTAGCGCTGGCAAGAAAGTCGACCTTCAGGCCCTCGTCGCCAAGGGCCAAAGCTGGCAGGTTGAAAAGGAATCGCGGGCCGAATAGTCGCGATTTGTCGCTGCCGTGGTGAAGGGAGTTAATGTCGAGGGGGAGGGGCTGATGGCGATGTCAACGACGATCACTGGCAGGCTCCTGGCCACCGTCTTGGCTTTGTTGATCGTCGTCTCGCTTGTCCGCGGTCACCCGATCGACAAGCGCGACCTGGGCGACCTTTACGGTTGCTACGTCGTTGACGGCCAACAGCTTTTCCGCCTGACCCCCGAAGCCTTGGTCACCCCGTCCCGCGCGGTCCCCTTCGCCGCCCGCCAGGGCCGCCGCCACGCCTACCTCGACCTCGCCAGCCCGATGCGCGTGGTGCATCGCGGCGGCGCATTGTCGTTCGAGCCGGGCCCGGAACCCGCCGTCACGATCGAAGTTTATCGTGGAAACCCGCGCGCGCTGCTCCTGCAAAGCGATGTCGGCCCCCCGATCGAGGCGATCCGAACCGAATGCCGTCCCTGACATCCCTCCACTGGTTCCGCCAGGACCTCCGCCTCGCCGACAACCCCGCCTTGCTCGCCGCGATCGAGGCTGGTCCGACCGCCTGCCTCTACGTCCTCGATGACGACGCGCCGGGCGAGTGGCGCATCGGCGGGGCGCAGCGCTGGTGGCTTCACCACAGCCTCGCCAGCCTCGCTGCCAGCCTCGAGGCAATCGGCGGCCACCTCATCCTGCGGCGCGGCCCCGCCGCTCTGACCGTCTCCGCGGTAGCGCACGAGATTGGCGCAGCGAGCATCCACGCCACCCGCCACTACGAGCCGCACTGGCGCGCTG
>JANMWM010000093.1:0-7193 GCA_031394005.1 Sphingomonas sp. | reverse complement strand
ATCACGCCCGGCCGGTTCCAGCCCTCGAACCCCAGGACGACGTCACGCGCCCCCGTCGCGAGCAGCAGACGGCCGAAGCCGATCATCTTTGCGCCCTCGCCATCGGCGATCCCGAGCAAGGGCTCGGGCAGCGCGCGCATCGCCGGGCCGTTGACGTATAGGCCCCAGGCGCAGGTCCCGAGGCGGACATCGACTCCGGCGTCGAAGGCTTCCTCGAGCAGGGGATTGCTGGTGAACAGTTGCTCGACCATCCGCTCCGGGCTCTGAACCGCCGCAGTCATCCGCCCACCGAAGTAGAGCGGAACGTCGGTTCCGATGAGGTCGCCGCGGACCGGATTCTCATCGATCAGCAGTACCAAGGCCCCGCCCTTCGCCGCGTCGATTGCCGCCGCGGTGCCGGCTGATCCCGCGCCGACCACAATGACATCAAACCGCTCGTCGGGGGCGGGGATCTTGCCGTCTATCGCATGGCGGTCGGTGGCCATCAGACTGCTTCCAGCGCGTGCGTGATGTCGGCGATGAGGTCGTCGCCATGCTCGATCCCGACCGACAGGCGCATGGTCGAATCGGTGATCTCGCCTGCCGCGCGCTCCTCGGGCGACAGCGCATAGTGGGTGGTCGTCGCGGGGTGGGTGATCAGCGTCTCCGACCCGCCGAGGCTGACTGCGAAGCTCAGAAGGCGGAGCGCATCGAGGAAGCGGAACGCTTCCGCCTCACCGCCGTGAAGCGCGAACGAGAAGGTCGATCCGGCGCCTGTGCACTGGCGGTCGTAGACGGCGCGCTCGGGCGATCCTGCTCGAAGGAAGCCGAGGTAGGTGACGCCGGCGACCTTGGGGTGGTTGCGCAGGGCTTCGGCAACGCGGCGGGCGTTGTCGGAGGCGCGCTCCATGCGCAGGTGCACCGTCTCCATCGAGCGCAGCAACAGCCAGCTGGTATAGGGGTCGAGATGGCTGCCAAGCGTCGTACGCAGCAGGCGGAGTGCGTGGACCAGGTCGGCCCGCCCGCTCACCCCGCCCGCCAGCAAGTCGCTGTGCCCGCCGCAATATTTGGTCAGCGACGTCATGCAAAGGTCGGCGCCGAGCGCGATCGGACGCTGCATCAACGGGCCGAGCAGCGTGTTGTCGACTACCACCAGCGGACGAGTGCCTGCACGCTCCCCGATTTCGTCGGCGATCGCGACGACCAGCGCGATATCGATCATCGCGGCGGTCGGATTGGCGGGCGTCTCGATCACGATGAGCTTGAGCGGACCCGCCGCGAGCGCCGCCTCGACCGCGCGCTCGATGTCCGCCCGGTCGCAGCCGTCGGTGAAAGCGAACGACTTCACCCCGAACCCCGGCATCAATTTGGTCAGCAGCCCGTTGGTCCCGCCATAGATCGGCCGGCTGAAGACGACGCTGTCACCCGGCCGCAGATGCGCCAACGCGATCGCGCTGTGAGTTGCCATGCCGCTATTGAACACGGCGGCTGCCTCGGCCCCGTCGAGCGCTGCCAAGCGCGCCTCGACCATATCGAGATTGGGATGGCCAAGACGCGCGTAAATGTGGTGGGGCTTGCCAGCTTCGGGACCGGTGCCGTCGAAATAGGCCTCGTGAATGTCCTTCGCCTGCCGCGCCGAGGCGTAAGCGAAGGTCGAGGTCATTGTGATCGGCGGCTTGGCCGAATTGCCCGCACTCGCCGGGTCGTAACCCGCCCGCACCGCCAGCGTCTCAGGGTGCCAGCTGGGATCTTCGTGCGCTGTCATACTCCGGCTTTCTCAAGATAGTGCCCCGCCGTTGCGCAATACCAGTCGACGAAGCGCATCGTGAGAGACTCCGCGTCGGGACTGTACGGCCCCGGTGTGTAGCCCGGTGAGAAGATCCCGCGCTGGTTGTTCTCGGACAGCTCCTTGTCCTGCCAGTTGGTCCGCGTCCACAGGTCGGTCAGAGTCCCGATGTCATAATCGACCCCCTCGACCGCATCCTCGTGGACGAGCCATTTGGATACGACATGGGTTTCGGTCGGCGAGATCGGCATCGCGGTGAAGGCGAAGGTATATTCGCTGGTCGAATGGCAGAAGACGTTGGGCTCGATTGCCCAGCGCATTGACCCGGTATCGCCACCGCCCGCGTCGCACATCAGCTTTTCGACGGTGAACTTGCCATCCATCGTCATCGCCACCGTGCCTTCGTTGAGCGGAAAGCGGACCGCCTGCCACCAGTTCTCGCCCGCTGGGCCCATCGGCAAGCCAAGCGCGGCGATGCGCTCCTCAAATGCCCGCGTGGCGTCGCCGTCGAGGTCGAAATAGGCCGAGGCGTTGACCGGGAAGGTGCGCGACAATTCGGGGTGGCCCGTCGCGCAATGATAGCATTCGCGGGCATTTTCCATGACCAGCTTCCAGTTGGCCTGTTCGACGAGGACCGACTGGTGCGCCAGCTTGGCATGGGCGAAGTCCTGCGGGGCGAGGAGGGGGGTCAGGTCGCGACGCATCGTGTCGAGGGGCGGCGGCGAGTCGGCGAGGCACACCAGGATCGCTCCGGCGACGATCTCGAGGCTGATCGGGTTCAGGCCATGTTCGCGCTTGTCGAAGTCATCGGGCATCCGCCCCGCCGCGAGCAGCCTGCCGTCGAGGCCGTAGGTCCAGCGGTGATAAGGACAGACGATCCTCGCGGCATGGCCGGCGCCAGGAGGGCATAGCAGCGATCCGCGGTGGCGGCAGCTGTTATGGAATCCTCGGACGGTGCCGTCCCGGTCGCGCATGACCAGGATCGGCCAGTGTCCGAAAGTCAGTGAAAGATAATCGCCGGGTTTGCTGAGCTCGACCTCGAACCCCACGAACAGCCAGTTCCGACCGAAGATCGCGGCCAGGTCAAAGTCGAAGAAATCGGCGTCGGTGTAGAACGGCTGAGGCAGCGAATGGCCAGGGGGCCGCGCGCGCAATTGCGCCGAGATCTCCTCTAGGTCCACCAATCGCCTCCCGTTCCCGAACCCGTAGGTCGCACGTCCGCCGGGCCGAAAGAAAATCGCATTTCCGCATGGCGGCATGTCAAAAACATCGCGCGGCGACACGCATCCGACAGCATCGCCATGACCTGAATGCGACGTCCTCATGCCGTAATAGTTTTTGTTGGGGTAAATACGGACGTTTATGTCATTGCGGTGGATATGATTACTAACTCACGACCGCCCGCGCCGAAGTCCGCGCCCGAGACGATTGCCGTCCTCGACAGTATTGAGGCGAGGCTGCGATGGTTGTCGTCGTGGACAATCCACAACGCCAATCATCTGCGCGATAGCCGCGATGGACTGAAGGTCGGCGGCCATCAGGCGAGCTGCGCCTCGATCACCGCGATCATGACCGCGCTTTATTTCGGTGCACTCCGACCCAACGACAAGGTCGCGGTCAAGCCCCACGCCGGGCCGGTGCTCCACGCGATTCACTACATGCTGGGCCAGCAGAGCCTCGAGGCACTGCAGCGCTATCGCGGGCTCGGCGGGGCGCAAAGCTATCCGTCGCGGACCAAGGACTCGATCCCGGTCGATTTCTCGACGGGTTCGGTCGGGCTCGGTGTCGCGGTGACCGCCTTCGCCAGCCTGGTCCAGGATTACCTCATCGCGCATGGCGATATGGCCGAGGCCGACGCCGGGCGGATGATCGCACTGATGGGCGACGCCGAGCTCGACGAGGGCAATATCTACGAATGCCTGATCGAGTGTTTCAAGCACGATATCCGCAACTGCTGGTGGATCGTCGACTATAACCGCCAGTCACTCGACAGCACGACCGCCGACCGCATGTTCCGCCGGTTCGACGACATCTTCGAGACGTGCGGTTGGCGGGTCGAGACGCTGAAACAAGGCAAGATCCAGCGCGCGACCTTTGCCACGCCCGGCGGCGCGGCAATCGGTGAATGGATCGACAACTGCCCCAATGCCGAGTTCGCGGCGCTGACCTACCAGGGCGGGGCGGCGTGGCGCGAGCGGCTAGAGCGCGATCTCGCCGGGTCACCCAAGTCCTTGAAGCTGATCGCGTCGCATGATGACGATGCGCTGGCGACGCTGATGACCAACCTTGGCGGGCACTGCATCGAGACGCTGCTCGAGGCCTTTGCGCGGTGCGACGACGCGCGGCCGACCCTGTTCATCGCCTACACGATCAAGGGCTATGGCCTGCCCTTTGCGGGACATAAGGACAATCATTCCGGACTGATGAACCCGACGCAAATCGAGAGCCTGCGCGACGCGATGGGCATCGCGCCGGGCGACGAGTGGGAGCCCTATGGCGGGATGGGCGACAATGCCGCCGCCGCTGCGCGCGCGGTCGTAGAGGGCAGCGCGCTCGCGAGGGCGAAGGGTGAGCCGGTCGCGCTACCCGTTCCAGTACCAGAAATCCCAACTCCCGACGGCGCGGAGCAGGCGACCCAGGCCTCGTTTGGGCGCATCCTGCTCGACCTCGCGAAGTCGGGTGCCAAGCTCGCGGATCGCATCGTCACCACCTCGCCCGACGTCACGGTCTCGACCAATCTCGGCGCGTTCGTGAACCAGCGCGGGCTGTTCCGGCGGCAGGAACTTCGCGACGTGTTCGCGGCGGCGAAAATCCCGACCGCGCAGAAATGGGCCGGACATGGCGCGGGCCAGCACATCGAATTGGGGATCGCCGAGAATAATTTGTTTCTGATGCTCGCCGCGCTCGGTCTCGCCGCGCCGCTGTTCGGCACCCGGCTGATCCCGATCGGGACGGTCTACGACCCATTCATCGCGCGCGGGCTCGATGCGTTGAACTACGCTTGCTACCAGGACGCGCGCTTCCTGCTCGTCGCAACTCCTTCCGGTCTGGCGCTTGGGCCCGAGGGTGGGGCGCACCAGTCGATCAACTCGCCGCTCATCGGAATCGGCCAGCCCGGCCTGACCTATTTCGAGCCGGCGTTCGTCGATGAGCTCGCGGCAATCATGCGCTGGTCATTCGAGCATCTGCAGGCGCCCGACGGCGGGTCGGTTTATCTTCGCCTAACCACCCGTGCGATCGTGCAAATCGAGCGCGCCGACGACAGCTGGCGTGAGCCTGCGCTCAAGGGTGGTTACTGGTTGCGGCGACCGAGCGGCCCCGCCGACCTTGCCATCGCCTTCACCGGTGCGGTTACTCCCGAGGTGCTCGCCGCCGCCGCCGATCTGGCCGACGATGTCCCCGGGATCGGGCTGTTGATGGTGACCTCCCCCGACCTCCTCCACCGCGACTGGTCGGCGCACCAGGCGTCGCGCTGGACCGGATCGCCCGGCGAACCGTGCCACGCCGAAGCGCTGCTGGGCGACCTCGCCCCCCACGCGAGCCTCGTCACCGTCATCGATGGCGCGCCCTCGACTCTGTCGTGGCTTGGCGGCGTGCGCGGGATGCGCGTCAGCCCGCTCGGCACTGATCGCTTCGGTCAGACCGGCGATTTGCCCGACCTGTTCAATCTCTACCGGCTCGACGGCAGGGCGATCGTCGACGCTGTCGCTCAACTGCTGATCGACCGGGCCAGGAACTAGTCGTCAAGGCAGTAATCCCGTTGGAGGGTAAGTTGAAAATAGTCGCTTGCAGGATGAGCGGAGTAGCGCGTTTTTATCCCTTAGATAATCAATCGCGTTCAATCGGGTTCACTTCCGACTTTGATTTGACGCGACGATTACTGTGCTGAAAAGGGCTGAACCAGGTTTACGAAAACCGCAGACCAAACTAATTAACTGAGTAATGTTGCTGCGGCATCTGAGCTACTTCGCTGCGCTTGCCCGCGAAAAGCATTTCGCGCGCGCCGCGGCCGCTTGCCACATCTCCCAGCCGACGCTGTCGGGCGCCATTGCTTCGCTCGAACGCGAGCTCGGCGTCCGGCTGGTGGTGCGCGGCCGGCGGTTCGTCGACCTGACGCCCGAAGGGCGGCTGGTACTCGACGGCGCCCTGCAGCTGCTCCGCGACGAGGAATCGCTGCGTCATGGCCTCGGTAATTTGCGCGGCGGCCTGACTGGCGCGCTTCGCTTAGGAGTCATCCCCGCCGCGATGCCGGTCGTCGGAACCTTGCTCAAGGCGTTCTGCGCCGCGCATCCCGCGGTAACCGTGGAAATCCGTTCGATGACGTCGAAGGCGATCGAGCAGGATCTTGGCGCGTTCGAGCTCGATGCCGGGCTGACATATCTCGACAATGAGCCGCTGCGGGGCGTGCGCCGCATCCCGCTCTACCTCGAACATTATCTGTTCGCCTGTCCCGCCGGCCACCCCTTGGCGGAGCGCTCGCATGTTCGGTGGAGTGAGGCGGCCAATGAGCGCCTGTGCCTGCTCAGCAACGACATGCAGAACCGGCGGATCCTCGACGGGGTGTTCGCCGCGCAGGACATCGCGATCCACCCCGACGTCGTCAGCAACAATTTTCTCGGCATCCTGTCGCAGCTGCGCAGCGGCGGCTGGTCGACCATCGTCCCGCATAGCTTCGCGACGCTGTTCGGCGGCCAGCCGGATATCGCGCTCGTCCCGTTGATTGAACCGTTGCATCTCCAGTCGATCGGTCTCGTGACGACCGACCGCGAACCGGCACCGCCCCTTGCGCGAGCATTGGAAGCCTCGGCCCGAACAATCGATTTCCTCGCGCTCGATCATGTTCACGATAGGAATGTCCTATCAAACGGGTGAAATCTCCGATTTGATCGTCGCCCCGGCCGGGCCGAAACGAACGGCACAGCCCGCGTCGACGGGCGCAGCACAGGAGGCGGAGATGGCGAAGATAGTGTGTGTTCTTTACGACGATCCGACCGACGGCTTCCCGACCAGCTACGCGCGCGATGATCTTCCCAGGATCGATCACTATCCCGGCGGCCAGACGCTCCCCACGCCTAAGGCGATCGATTTCATGCCCGGCGACCTGCTCGGCTCGGTGTCGGGCGAACTCGGGCTTCGTAAATTCCTCGAGGATGGCGGCCACACGCTAGTCGTGACATCGGACAAGGACGGCCCCGACAGCGTGCTCGAACGCGAGCTGGTCGATGCCGACGTGATAATCTCGCAGCCCTTCTGGCCAGCCTATCTGACCGCCGAGCGGATCGCCAAGGCGAAGAATCTGAAGCTCGCGCTGACCGCGGGCATCGGCTCCGATCACGTCGACCTTCAGGCCGCGATCGAGCGCAACGTCACCGTCGCCGAAGTCACCTATTGCAACTCGATCAGCGTCGCCGAGCATGTGGTGATGATG
>JANMWM010000062.1:0-11064 GCA_031394005.1 Sphingomonas sp. | reverse complement strand
CGCGTCTTCAAATCCTACGACGATATCCTTGATCACTGCTGCTTCGCCTGGAACCGCCTCACCGACCAACCGTGGCGCATCATGTCCCTCGGGCTGCGAACTTGGGCGCATCGGTTCTAATCAGAGAGTCTTGGTATAAGGAGGGCAAGGAAGCCAGCGATATCTGGCCCGACGAACCCGCCAGGGTAGCGCAGAAGGACACCGACGCCCGCTGGACGCTGAAGTTCGCCAAGGGAAGACCGACGCCCGACGGCAAGCCGGGTATGGACATCGCCATCCCGAGCTTCGGCTACAAAAGCAACATCTCGATCTGCCGGGCCTTCGGCTTCATCCGTAAATGCAAGGTCACAGACAGGGCCCACTTTGACGGGCGAATGCTCAGGGATGTCGTCACCAATGACAACACCGCCTCCGACGTCTGGGCCGATACCGCCTATCGCAGCCAGGCAAACGAGAAGCGGCTCAGGCGGCAGGGCCGGGTCAGCCGCATCCATCGCAAGAAGCCACGCGGCAAACCGATGCCCGAGCGCACCGCCCGGGCCAACGCCGCCAAATCCAAAGTGCGCGCCCGCGTCGAGCATGTCTTCGCTCGGCAGAAAGACCAGATGGGTCTGTTCATCCGCACCATCGGCATCAAGCGTGCCGAGGCCAAGATCACGCTCGCCAACCTGGCCTACAACATGCACCGCCTGATCTTCCACGAACGACGGGCAACGATGGGATAGGTGCGCCCGCAAAACAGGAAAATCACCGAAAAAGGCACATGATCCCAGCCTGGACCCGTCATGGGGCCCCAAATCCGGTGCCGCCTGCCGAATAGCGCTCAGATCACCGAGTTGATGGTGGTGCCCACCTTGTCAGCAACTTAAACATCGTTACCGGATCATGGGGCGGCCGACCGCCCTTCGAGCCATCCGAATAGGCCAGCGGTGTCTCAAGCAACGGGCGCGAAGCCTCAAAATCGACGACCCGGTCCATTGTCTCCAGCGGATCCCCCAGCGCCGACAGCCGCCTCAAATGATCCGCTAACCCGAACAGTCCTGATTGCTTCATCACCACCTTCGCTCCACCGGCGGTGAATTAGCTCCCATCAATTTTGGCGAGAAGTTTTTAGTAGCGCCCAGATTTCTAGCGCCCGATAGCGCCGGCCCGCCGTTCGCCTTCAAGGCTAGCGGCGGCGTCGGCGTAGGGCTCCTGACGGGCGACGCTCCAATAGCGCAGCAGGTCGAGTGGGATGCGGACGCCGGTGACGGCGCAACGGACATGATCGCCGTGGGCGAGCAGGCGAAAGGTACCGGCCATATAGTGAACGCGTGCCTCGCGGCCGCCTTGGTTCATCAGCATCTTGAGCTCGTCAGCATCGTGTCAATCCTCGGCGTCGAACAGGCCGCCTTGAGTAGGGGCATAGGAGCGGGTGAGCTTGCGCTCAAGACGGGGGGCAAGGGGGTCCGGCGCGCATTCCACCGTCGCGGCGAGCTTGCCATCGGCGAAGTTAAGATCGAGCGCGGCGGCGCTGCGGGCGGCTGCGGCAGTGGTGAGGGTGCGGCCGTCGCGCGCAGTCACTCGCGCGAAGCCACGGGAGAGCGGGCGGTCGGGGTGGACGAGTTCGGCCATCTTCCATAGCGCGGTCAGGCCCTCAGCGGCGCGCTCGATCTTTTGATCAATGAGTTGACGGCGGAGGCGCGGGGCAATGCCCGCGAGGTCGGCGCGGGCGTGGCCAGTGCGCGCGGCGAGGGCGCGGGGGAGGCGGTCGCCGATCTCGTCCAGGCGCTGGCGCGGGGCGGCAAGCAGCTGAGGGGGTTCGGGCAGGCGGCAGGTAGTCAGCTCAAGCCGTTCTCGCGCCCGGTCGACGCCGCGGGCGAGGCAGCGGCGGCTGCGGACAGACAATTCCTCAAGGTTGGCAAGGAGATCAGCGCGGACGGGCACGGCGAGCTCTGCGGCGGCGGTCGGGGTCGGCGCGCGGCGGTCGCTGGCATGGTCGATCAACGTGGTGTCGGTCTCATGGCCGACCGCGGAAATCAGCGGGATCGGCGATTCGGCGGCGGCGCGGACGACTTCTTCTTCGTTGAAGGCCCACAGATCTTCGATCGACCCGCCACCACGCGCGACGATGAGCAGGTCGGGGCGGTCGGCGCCGGTAATCGCGCCGAAGCCGCGGATGGCGGCGGCGATCTTGCCGGCAGCGCCTTCGCCCTGGACCGGAACCGGCCAGACGATCACGCGCGTCGGGCAGCGGTCGGCGAGGCGGTGGAGGATGTCGCGGATGACCGCGCCGGTCGGAGAGGTGACGACCCCGATGGTGCGGGGGAGGAAGGGCAGCGGGCGCTTCCTTGCCAGGTCGAACAATCCCTCGGCGGCGAGCGCTCGGCGGCGCTTGTCGAGTAGCGCCATCAACGCGCCTTCGCCGGCAAGCTCCATCCGGTCGATGACCAGCTGATACTTTGAGCGGCCTGGGTACGTGGTGAGCTTGCCCGACGCGATGACCTCGGCGCCGTCCTCAGGACGAAAGGCGAGGCTCGCTGCCGACCCACGCCACAGCACCGCATCTATGACCGCGTTCTCGTCCTTCAAGGATAGGTAGCAATGGCCCGAGGCGTGGCGCTTCCAGCCCGAGATTTCGCCGCGCACGCGGACGTGGCCGAACGCGCCCTCGACGGTCCGTTTGAGTGCGCCCGACAGTTCGGAGACGCTGAACGGGGCCGCGTTGTCGCCCGGCTTTTGCTGCGCTAACAGATTAGGCGTGACGTCTTCCAAAGCAATGACCATCCTGCTGCTGGGTTCGGGTGGACGCGAGGATGCGCTAGCTTGGCGGCTGGCGCAATCGCCGAGCTGCGCATCGCTGATCGCCGCGCCCGGCAACCCCGGCATAGCGCGCTGGGCACGGTGTGTCGCGCTCGATCCGTCCGATCCGGCGGCGGTGGTTGCGCTGGCTCAGGCCGAGGGGGTCGGGCTGGTCGTGATCGGACCCGAGGCACCGCTGGTGGCGGGTGTGGGGGATGCGCTGCGGGCCGCCGGAATCGCGGTGTTCGGGCCCAATGCCGATGCCGCGCAGCTCGAGGGGTCCAAGGGCTTTACCAAGGATCTGTGCGCCGCGAACGGAATTCCGACCGCGGGCTATGTTCGGGTGGAGACGGTCGCCGAGGCGCTGGCCGCGCTCGACCGCTTCTCGATCCCGGTGGTGATCAAGGCCGACGGGTTGGCGGCGGGCAAGGGCGTCACGGTCGCCATGTCGCGGGACGAGGCGGTCGAGGTGATCAGCCAAGCGGGCGACGGGGCGATGGTCATCGAGGAATTTATGGAGGGCGAGGAGGCGAGCCTGTTCGCGCTGGTCGACGGGCCCAATGCGGTCGCGTTCGCCTCGGCGCAGGACCACAAGCGCGTCGGCGAGGGGGATGCCGGGCCGAATACCGGCGGGATGGGGGCTTACTCGCCCGCGCCGGTGCTGACCGCGCCGCTCGAGCAGCGGGCGATGGACGAGATCGTGCTTCCCACGGCGCGTGCGATGGCGGCGGCGGGGACGCCGTTCTCGGGGGTGCTGTTCGCGGGGCTGATGCTGACCCGCGCAGGGCCGAGCCTGATCGAATATAATGTCCGCTTCGGCGACCCCGAGTGCGAGGCGATCATGCCGCGCGTCGAAGGCGACTTTGCAGCCTTGCTGCATGGGGTGGCGACGGGTTCGCTCGCCTCGCCGACACTGTCGGACGAGACAACGATGACAGTCGTTGTGGCGGCGAAGGGCTATCCCGGGACCCCGGTTGCGGGCGGGGCGATCAATGGGATCGAGCGGGCCGAGAAAGGCGAAGGTGTAACCGTGTTCCATGCGGGAACGAGGCAAAGCGAGACTGGATTGGTCGCAAGTGGCGGGCGAGTTCTGGCGGTGACCGCGATCGGCCGTTCGCTCGGCGAGGCGCGCGCGCGGGTCTATGCCGGTGTGGCGTCAATCGATTTTGCCGACGGATTTCACCGCAGCGATATCGGCTGGCGCGAGCTGGAGCGGGCGGAATGAACCGGCTCTTGGTGGGATTTGGCGGAGTGGCGCTGGCGATGGCGGCGACCGCGCTGTGGCACGGGCTGGTCGCGGGGGATCGGATGGCGGGCACGATCGAGCGGAACGCGCGGTTGCAGCTTGACTATGACGAAATGACGCAAATTCAGGCGCATGTGCAGCGCGGACCGATGAGCCGGGAATTGCTGCTGTCGGGGCCGGCGGATGACTTCCAGCGCGGCGAGATCGTGCGGCGGATGGAGAAGCTTCCGGGCGTCGGCAGCGCGCGATGGGAGGCCGGGTCGCTTGCCGTGGAGCAGCGGCGATGATCCCGCTGATCGTCGAGGTCGAGGCAATTACCCTCGCGACGTTCGCGCTGGGGATGCTGTTTGGCTATCTGGTCGAATTGAGACGCCGCAACCGGCGCTGGTGAATGGAGACAATGAGGATGACGGAGATGCTCGGCGATTATTGGCCGGTGATCATACTGGCGTTGGTGCTGGGGGCGATCGTCGGCTTCCTGCTGTTCCGCCCGCGTCAGCGGGTGCGGCTGAGCGACGAGGCGCCGCGGCGACCACACATGACGGGCGAGCAGGCGAAAAAGCGGGATCCGATCGAGTCGATGCGGCCGGTGCCGACGCCGGTGCCGGCGGCGCGAAGCGGCGCGCGCGGCGAAGGACGCGGGCTGGCCGACGAGGCGGCGGCGGCGGTCGGCGACGTGTCGGGGGAAATCCTTGGCATCAATGTGCATGGCGAGCTGGCGGGTGCGGCGGACAATCTGCAGCGATTGAAGGGGGTCGGCCCTAAGTTTGCCACGCTGCTCCATAGCCAGGGGATTTTCCGCTTCGAGCAGATCGCGCGGTTGACCCCCAACGAGGTCGCGCGGGTCGACGCGTCGATGGGGGCCTTCCGCGGGCGCTTCACTCGCGACCGGATCGTCGAGCAGGCCGACTATCTCGCACGCGGGGACGAGGACGGGTACGAGCAGACGTTCGGGAAGTTGTAGGTCTTTTTCAGCGAAGAACGGCTGGCGCAGCACTCAACAAAACAAACGGTCAGCCCTCTGCTTGGGCCTTCTGTTTCGGTGCAGCCGCGATGAGCTTGTCGATCTTGCGGCCGTCCATGTCGACGACTTCGAATTTCCACCCCTGGAAGACGAAGGTCTCGCCGGTCTCGGGCAGGTGTTTCAGCACTGACAAGGCGAATCCGGCGACGGTCGAATAGTCGCGGTCGTCGGGGATGTTCATGCCAAGGCGGTCGGACAGCAGGTCGGCGTTGGCCGCGCCCGACAACAGCCAGCTGCCGTCCTCGCGCTCGACCAGCGGCGGGTCGTCGTCGGCGTCGGCGTCGCTGGCGAACACCCCGCTCAGCGCGGCAAGGATCGAGCCCGGGGTGACGATGCCGTCGAGATGTCCATATTCGTCGTGGACCAGCGCCAGCGGGACCTCGGCGTGGCGCAGCACGGCGAGCGCGTCCATCGCGTCCATCAGGTCGGGGATGACCTGGGGCACACGGGCGAGGGCACGCAAGTTCAGCGGGCGGCCGTCTAGCTGGGCGAGGAGCAGATCGCGGGCCGAGACGACGCCGATGATCTCCTCGACCGAGCCCTCGGCGATCGGCAGGCGGCTGTGCGGGTTGCCGGCGAGGGTTGCGCGGATCTGCTCGGTGTCGGCGTCGGCGTCGAGCCAGTCGATCTCGGTTCGCGGGGTCATCACTTCGCGCACCGGGCGGTCGGCGAGGCGGACCACGCCCGAGATCATCGCGCGTTCGCTCTCCTCAAGGACGCCCGAGCTGTGGGCTTCGGCAACGACCAGGTGGAGTTCCTCGGCGGTGACATGATTCTCGCTCTCGCGGGTCATGCCGAGCAGCGCGAAGATGGCGGCGCTGCTGCGGTCGAGCAGCCAGACGAAGGGCGCGGTCGCGACCGCCAGCCAGCGCATCGGGATGGCCATGGCGACGGCAATCGGCTCGGGATTGCGCAGCGCGAACTGCTTGGGAACGAGTTCGCCGGCGACAAGGCTGACAAAGGTCGTCAGGACGATGACGAGGCCGAAACCGAGTTGTTGCGCGCTGTCGTGGCCGAGGCCGAGCAGCTCTAGCCGCTGTGCCGTGGGGTCGCCGAGGCGCGAGCCCGAGAAAGCGCCGTTGAGCACGCCGATCAGCGTGATCCCGCTTTGTGCGGTGGAGAGGAAGCGGCCGGGGTTGGCGGCGAGGTCGAGCGCGCACTGGGCGCGCTTGCTGCCGGCCTTGGCAAGCCCCCTGAGGCGCGCCTCACGGGCCGAGACGATCGCGAGCTCGCCCATCGACAGCAGCCCGTTGAGCCCGATCAGCGCGAGGATGAGGATCAGGCTAAGCCAGGGGAAGGGGAGGAGGGGGGCGCTCATGGGCTTCGATATATCCTAACCGCCAATCGCGTGCTCCGACAAGGGCAGTGGGTTTCGCGTCAAGCGCGGCGAGCCGCGAAAAACGCGCGCAACTGGGTCGCGGCCGCCTCCTCGCCAATCCCGCCGAGGATCTCTGGGCGGTGGTGGCAGGTCGGTTGGGCGTAGAGGCGCGGGCCGCTGATGACCGCGCCGCCCTTGGGGTCCTCGGCGGCAAAGACGAGCTTGCCGATTCGCGCGAGGCCGATCGCGGCGGTGCACATCGCGCATGGTTCGAGCGTGACCCACAGCGTGCAGCCGTCGAGCCGCGCCTGGCCGAGACGGGTGGCGGCGTGGCGGATGGCGACGATCTCAGCGTGAGCGGTTGGGTCGAGCGTGCCGCGCATCGCGTTGCGAGCCTCGCCGACGATCTCCTCGCCATGAGTGACGACCGCGCCGACGGGAACTTCGCCCGCAGCAGCGGCTTCCGCAGCCAGCGCGAGCGCCCGCGCCATCGGGGCGGGGAGCGGGAAGCCGGTCACCGGCGCGAGCGTAGCCGATCGCGCCAGATACGTCACTTGGCCGTGGTGTTCGCGGCGGCGTTGGCAGCGTTTTGGGCGTCCCTGCCGGGGCGGTTGATCGAGATCGACGGGAGCGGGAGCGCGACCTTGGGCAGCGTCACCTCGCGGCGTTGCGTGCCGACCGCGACCGAGCCTGTCTCGACCTCGAACGACGGCGCTTGGCCGCCCTTTGTGGTGACTGAGCCATTGGCAACAGCCACGCTGGGCACCTGCGCACTCTGGGTCTGGTTGAGGTGCAGGAACCCCGATGCGAACGCGAGGATCGCCGCGACAACGACGACGATGAGGAGAAGGAGGACAGCGCGCATGTGACAAGCTCCGATACAATTCGTAATGTCGTCAACGCGACAAATGCCCGCTTGTTGCGCGGTTGCCAAGGACCCGCACCGAGTGTAGCTTTCTGGTCAGCGGTTGACGCATCGGGACAGGCACGGTATCCGGCCTTCTTTCCGGGCGTTTCGCGTCCGCTCAATCAGGAAGACATCATGTCGCGCGTATGCGAGCTGACCGGCAAGGGTCGGCAGGTGGGTAACAATGTTTCCCACGCCAACAACAAGACCAAGCGGACCTTTCTGCCCAACCTGCAGAATGTCACGCTGCTCAGCGATTCGCTCGCCAAGAGCGTCAAGCTCAAGGTGTCGACCCACGGCCTGCGTTCGGTCGAGCATGTCGGCGGTCTCGACAATTGGCTGACCAAGACGCGCGCCGAGAAGCTCTCGCCGCGCGCGCAAAAGCTCAAGCGCGAGCTGAAGAAAAAGGGTGCCGAGACTGCCGCCTAACCCCTTGGGGTAACGCTGCAATCCGGCCCGCGCTTCCGCGACAGGGGAGCGCGGGCCGGTTGCGTTCAGTCGGCCCCGCGCCACCGTCCCGGCGGCACGCCGAGCGCGAACAGGTCCGTGGCCATCGGCAGTTGGAAATTATCGTCTGTGACGAGCCACAGGCGCGTGCCGCCGCCGCTGGGCAGCGGCTGAGCGGTCATTTCCTCGAAATTGCGGAACAGGCCCAAGCCAATTGGGACGCACCGCTCGACCCACCAGACTTCAGGCGTGTCGACCAGCACTCCGAATGCGGTCCGCAAACCGGCCAGGCCATAGTCGCGCAACAGGACGATGATCTCGCCGTCGGGCAGGCGCACCGCATCCGAAATCTTGCTGCCGACGCCCGTGAGCGGGTGGCTCGCCGCGTGGTTGGCACTGACAGTGACCACTTCGTGCGCCAATTCGGGGACGAGCAGGAAGCGTCCGCCAGCTCCGCTTGACGTCATTATCGTAGTGCCAAAGCTGATTGTTCATCTCGAACCCGATCCACCAGCCGTGACCACCGGGGTCGCGGGCGAGCGATTCGCTGTCACGATCGACTTTCAACGATGGCGAACCGGGACCGGCGGGAAGCTCGGCGATCGCAATGGTAGGCGACCTGTCCCTCGGCCCATCCCCGGCGGCGAAAAGCGATACAACACCGCACTGTCGCTCAGCGCGAGGAGCTGGCCGCGGTCGATGGCCGGCGCCGACAGTCCGCCGAAGCGCGGGTCGGGCACGGTCAGTGTCCACGCGCCCGCGATGCGGATCGGGCGGGCTGCGGCGGGTTCCAGCGTGATCGGTTTGGCGTGAAGCGCGACGGTGCGCGGCGCCATCGGGAAACGGTTCGGAAGCGCATCCCAGCGGGCGTGAAGTGACAGGACTATGGCTGCGATCAATGCTGGGCGGGCAAGCCCCGAAAAGCTGAACCGTAGCTGCACGGGCCGTTCAGCTTCGTTCAACTCCGAATGTGGCATAAGTTCCTCCATCGACGCGATTTTCCCCCTTTTTCGCGTCGCCACAGGCCAGCGTATCGGCGAGTTCCCTCGTGTCGCGTAACGAGGGGGGCCGGTCTGGAAACAGGCCGGCCCCAATTATTTGAGTATTGAAATCTGCTGGCGCTGTTGTTCGCAACGATTCACCGCAATTCGAACAATCCCGCGAGCTGTTCGACCAGTGCGCCCCCTAATTGCTCCGCATCCATGATCGTCACCGCTCGCTTGTAATAGCGGGTGACGTCGTGGCCGATGCCGATCGCGGCGAGTTCGACGCTCGAGCGGCTTTCGATCCACCCGATGACCGTGCGCAAATGTGCGTCGAGGTAGGAGCCGCCGTTGGCCGAGGCGGTCGAATCGTCGACCGGGGCGCCGTCCGAAATGACCATCAGGATCCTCCGCTCCTCGCGCCGCCCGACCAGGCGGTTGTGCGCCCACAATAAGGCCTCGCCGTCGATATTTTCCTTAAGCAGCCCTTCGCGCATCATCAGCCCGAGGTTGCCGCGGGCGTGGCGATAGGGTTCGTCGGCGCGCTTGTAGAGGATGTGGCGGAGGTCGTTGAGGCGGCCGGGCGAGGGCGGACGGCCTTCGGCGAGCCACGCCTCGCGGCTCTGACCGCCCTTCCAAGCGCGGGTCGTGAAACCGAGGATTTCGGTTGCGACTCCGCAGCGCTCGAGCGTGCGGGCGAGGATGTCGGCGCTCATCGCCGCAATCGAGATCGGCCGCCCGCGCATCGACCCGCTATTGTCGATCAGCAGGCTGACGACGGTGTCGCGAAATTCGGTCTCGCGTTCGATCTTGTAGCTGAGCGCGTGTCCTGGCTGGACAATGACGCGGGCAAGGCGCGCGGCGTCGAGCATGCCTTCTTCCTGGTCGAAGTCCCAACTGCGCGCCTGCTGCGCCATTAGGCGGCGCTGGAGGCGGTTGGCGAGGCGGGTGACGACCCCCTGGAAGGCCGCCATCTGGAGGTCGAGAGTGGCGCGCAACCGGGCCAGCTCGTCGGCGTCGCACAAATCGGCGGCGGTTACCTGCTCATCGAATCGCTCGGTGTAGGCGTGGTAATCGGATGCGGGCCAATCGTCCCAGTTACGCCGGCTTGGACGCGGCTGGGCCTGCTCGTCGCCTTCGTCGCCCGAGGTCAATTCGTCGCCGTCGTCCTCAAGGTTGGGGGCGCTGTCTTCCTCGCCCTCGCTGTCGTCGCTCTCGCCGCGCAATTCGACCTCGCCACCAGCCTCGCCGCCCTCATCACCGGCATCGTCGGGACTGTCGTCTTCGCCCTGCTTCTCGTCGCCGCCCTCATCGGGCGTATCATCGGCAGGCTCCTCGGACTCGGCGAGATCGAGATCCTCGAGCAGGCGACGCGCAAGAGTGGCGAAGGCGACCTGGTCGTCGATCGTCAGGGCGAGGGCATCGAGCTCGGCGGATCCCTTTTCCTCGATCCATGGGAGCACGAGGTCGAGTCCGGCGCGCGCGGCGTCGGGAGGTTCGGCGCCAGTCAGGCGCTGGCGAGCAAGCAGCCCGATCGCGGTGGCGAGCGGGACTTCCTCGGCGGTGCGGGCGCGCGTGATCGCATCGCCGCGCACCCGCGCCTCGGCCAGCTCGACGAGATTAGCGCGCACCCCGGCCATGGCGCGCGCGCCGAGTGCCTCGACGCGCGCGCCCTCAAGCGCATCGAAGACCGCCCGCGCCTCATTCTGGTGGGGCGAGCGGGCGAGATGAAGCGCGGCATCCGAATGCCGCAGCCGAAGCGCCATCGCATCGGCCGCCCCGCGCGCTTCGGCGACGAGCCGCGGTTCGAGCGACGGCCCCGGCGACGGCACCCGCGCCACTTTCCCGATCACACCCGGCGAACCGTCCTGACCGAACGCGACCTCGGCCTCGGCATCCTGCGCGATGGCCCGCGCGGCCCCGGCTAGCACGCGGCGGAAGGCGTCGAGGGGGTCGGCCGCGTTCTTCACGCCTTGCCGACGACGCTCTCGGGCAGATCCTTGCCGAACACGCGCTGGTAATATTCGGCGATCAGCGGGCGCTCGCTTTCGTCGCACTTGTTAAGGAAGCTCAAGCGGAACGCGAAGCCGACGTCGCCGAAGATCATCGCGTTCTGGGCCCAGCTGATCACCGTACGCGGGCTCATTACGGTCGAGATGTCGCCCGCCATGAAGCCGTTGCGGGTGAGCCCGGCGACCTTGACCATGCGTTCGACCTCGGCCTTCCCGCCGGGTGTGTCATATTCGCCGGACTTGGCGAGCACGATCTGCGCCTCGGTCGCGGCGGGGAGGTAGTTCAGGGTCGCGACGATATTCCAGCGGTCCATCTGGCCTTGGTTGATCGCCTGGGTGCCATGAT
>JANMWM010000048.1:0-22765 GCA_031394005.1 Sphingomonas sp. | reverse complement strand
GTCCACCGGCTGGTCCGGATCAGTCCCTATGACAGCGCGGCGCGGCGGCACACCAGCTTCGCCAGCGTGTGGGTTTATCCCGAGGTCGACGACGACATCGACATCGAGATCAACGAGAGCGACCTCAAGATCGACACTTATCGCGCGTCGGGCGCGGGCGGGCAGCACGTCAACACGACCGACAGCGCGGTGCGGATCACGCATATGCCGACCAACATCGTCGTCCAGTGCCAGAATCAGCGGTCGCAGCACAAGAATAAGGCCGAGGCGATGAAACAACTCAAGGCCAGGCTCTACGAGGCCGAACTGCAGCGGCGCGAGGCCGAGAGCAACAAGACCGAGGCGGCCAAGACCGACATCGGCTGGGGCCACCAGATCAGGAGCTACGTCCTGCAACCCTACCAGCTGGTCAAGGACCTGCGCACCGGGGTCATCTCGACCGCGCCGGCCGATGTGCTTGACGGCGATCTCGACCGGTTCATGGCGGCGGCGCTGTCGCAGCGGGTAACGGGCGAAAAGGTTGAGGTCGAGGATGTCGATTAGGGTTGCGCTGTTGGCGGCACTGGCGCTGATCGGGGGGTGCCGGCAGTCGGCGAGCCCCCCGGGTTTCCCGCAGGCCAACCGCGACGTGGCGCAGATCGTGTCTGACAGCTTCTCGACCGAGGACGCGCGCGACCGGGTCGGCGAGGCCGAGGAAGTGTTGCGGCTCGCCGAGGTCCGGCGCGACATGTCGGTCGCCGACATCGGGGCTGGCGAGGGCTATTACACCGTGCGCCTGTCGCCGCTGGTCGGCCCAGAGGGTCGGGTCCTGGCCGAGGATATCGTGCCCGCCACGAGAGACAAGCTGGCCGAGCGGGCGCAGCGCGAGCGGCTCGACAATGTCGCGGTGAAGCTCGGCACCCCCGACGACCCGATGCTTCCGACGGGGTCGTTCGACCGGATCTTCCTGGTCCACATGTATCATGAAGTGGCCTCGCCCTATGCCTTCCTGTGGCATTTGCGCGGGGGGCTAAAACCCGGCGGCGAGATCGTCGTGGTCGACGCCGATCGCCCGACCAAGCGCCACGGGACGCCGCCCAAGCGACTCGACTGCGAGTTCGCTGCGCTGGGGCTGGTGGCGGTGATCCATAAGCCGATCCCGGGCGCGGACGCTTATTTCGCGGCCTACCGGATCGGCAACCCTCGGCCGGCGCCGGAGGCAATAAGTCCCTGTAAAGGTTGATGTGGTTGCCGGAAAGTCAGACCTAAGTCAGCCTCTCGCGTTTTCGTGATGGGGCGCAAGGGTCGGGGCCAATTCGCTTTTTGCGCGATGCGTGAGGTTAAGCAAAGGTTAGGGCCAAATCGTTTTTTGCTCGGGCAGCGCTGCGCGGGCGAGGCGGTGCAGCGGGGGATGCGGTTGGCGATCTGGTCGTGGTGCCGGAGGCCGCATTCGTACGTCCCGGATTGTGAAAATGATTAGATCGATTGTTTAGCATAAATGGTTGTATAAAATAATCACTAAACTACCGGCTTGGTTAGTTCACTAAATCAGATAAATCGGTTTCTAGAGCAGCCCCATGCGGCGAAAGCTGGTGCAGGCAGGGCCAGCGAAGACGAGGTGGTCGACGAGGGTGAGGTCGATCGCGTCGGCGGCATTGGCAAGGCGGTGGGTTGCGGTGCGGTCGGCTGGACTGGGGTCGCATCGCCGCTGGGGTGGTTGTGGGCGACCAAGAGGCCGGCGCAGTCGCGGCGCGCAGCCTCGAGCAGGATCGAGCTTAGCGGCCAGTTGACGCCCGTGACATCGTCGTCATGGCGCGAGAGGTGGACGCAGCTTGCGTCGCGATCGAGATAGGCGACCAACAGGGTCTCGCGGGCGGGATCGGTGCGGGCGAATTAGTCCGCGAAGAAGCCGCGCGCGGCGTCGAAGCCAGCGAGCGTTCGAGGAGCGGTGACGCGGGATTGGAACATGGCCGAGAGGCTATGGGGCGATGGTCTGCCGCGCTATCGAAGTCGGGTCCGCTTTGGTTCGGGCCGCGAACTAGCGCATCCGTTATGGAGCGAGCGGCTCGCTGAAATCGACCGGGCGGACGCGCGGGATGGCGAATAGCCACCACAATCCGCCGGCGATCGACACGGCAGCGGCGATATAGAAGGCGTTGGCGTAGCTGCCGGTGCGGTCGACGATCAGGCCGGTAATGATCGGCCCAA
Source organism: Sphingomonas sp. (assembly GCA_031394005.1). GTDB lineage: Bacteria > Pseudomonadota > Alphaproteobacteria > Sphingomonadales > Sphingomonadaceae > Sphingomicrobium. The sequence continues at coordinate 20,578 of JANMWM010000048.1, read as the reverse complement.
TGATCCCCGAGCAATTTCCAAGCCCGTTCATCACGCCAACCCAGCTGCCCGCGGCGCGCGGCCCGGCGAACATCTGGGAGAGGGCATAGGGGTTGGAGCCGGCCGGGCCACCCGAGATCGCGGCGAACAGCAGCCAGAAGGCGATGTGGGGGGTGTCGGTCGCCTGCGACAGGCCTGCGACAGCGATCCCGGTGAGGATGAGCGAGGCTCCCATCAGCCGCTTGCGCAGCTCACCCTCGTCGTTGCCGCGCGCGACGATGCGGTCGGACAGCCAGCCGAGGAAGAGAGCGGAGACGGCCTGGACGAGATAGACCATGGTGAGCAGGCGGGTCATGTCGAGGACGGCGAGGCCGCGCGTCTTGACGAGAAACAGCGGCAGCCAGGCGAGGAGGAAGAAGAAAGCGTAGGTATTGGCGAAATGGCCGATGCCCATCGCCCACACGGCGCGCTCCTTCATGACGCGGGTAATCGGGACAAAACTCGAGGCGGTGGCGCGCTCGCTCCAGTGGGGCTTCGAGACGAGTAGCCAGGGGACCAGCCAGAGAATGGTGACGGCACCGAAGACGAGGAACACCGTGCGCCAGCCGTAGTGGACCATGAGCAGCCCGCCGGCGAAGATGCCCAGCGCTGGGCCGAAATAGAGCGCCGAGGCGACCGCGCTGTTCGCGATGCCGCGATGCTTGCCGGCGACCTTGGCGGCGATGATCTTCGACGCGGCGGGAAAGGCGACCCCCTCGCCGATGCCAAGGAGGATGCGCAAGGCCACGAGCATCGCGAGGCCGGTGGTGAAGCTGGTCAGGGTGGTGGCCAGCGCCCACAGCGCGAGCCCGGCGGCGACGAGGCGATAGACGCAGAAGCGGTCAGTCAGCCAGCCGACCAGGAACTGCGCGGGGGCATAGACCCAGGCGAAGGCCGAGATAGCGAGCCCGAAGCCGGTGGCAGTAAGCGCAAGCTCCGTCTTCAGCCCGGGGGCGGCGATGGCAAGAGCGCCGCGGTCCATATAGTTGAACAGGACCAGCAGGGTGAGCGCGAGGGTGAGGGCAAAGCCGGTGCCGGCGCGTCTTCCCGAACTGTTGCGCTGGTCGGTCGTCGTGGTCGCCATCGTCTCTCCCGGGCCGGCCGTTGGGGCCGTGCACTGGGAGGCTAGGGTAGGTGCCGGCCCGTGTCGAACGCTATTCGCCGGCGTCCTCGCGCTGCTCCTCGAGCCAGCGTTCGAGCCACTTGATAGTGTAGTCGCCCGACTGGAAAGCGGGATCGTCGATGATCCGGCGGTGGAGCGGGAGGGTGGTCTTCATCCCCTCGACGATGAATTCCTCGAGCGCGCGGCGAAGGCGCATGATGCAGCGCTCGCGGGTCTTGCCGTAGACGATCAGCTTGCCGATCATGCTGTCGTAATAGGGCGGGACGCGGTAGCCGGCGTAAAGCCCACTATCGACGCGGACGTGCATTCCGCCGGGCGCGACATAGTTTTGCACGAGGCCGGGGGAGGGGATGAAAGTGCGCGGGTCCTCGGCGTTGATGCGGCATTCGATGGCGTGGCCGTGGAGCTCGATCTCGTCCTGGGTGCACGACAGGCCGTCGCCCTGGGCGATGCGGATCTGTTCGCGGACGAGGTCGAGGCCGCTGATCATCTCGGTCACCGGATGCTCCACCTGGAGCCGGGTGTTCATCTCGATGAAGTAGAATTCGCCGTGCTCGTAGAGAAATTCGATCGTCCCGGCGCCGCGATAATGCATGTCGGCCATCGCTTTTGAGACGATCCCGCCCATGTGGGCGCGCTGTTCGGTGGAGATCACGGGGGAGGGGGCTTCTTCAAGGACCTTCTGGTGGCGGCGCTGGATCGAGCAGTCGCGCTCGCCGAGGTGGATCGCCTTGCCCTCGCCGTCGCCGAACACCTGAAACTCGATGTGGCGCGGGTCGTCGAGGTATTTTTCGAGATAGACGGTGTCGTCGCCGAACGCGGCGCGGGCTTCGGAGGCGGCCTGCGCCATGAGGCTTTCGAGCTGGTCCTCGTCTGGGACGACCTTCATGCCGCGCCCGCCACCGCCCGACGCCGCCTTGATGAGGACGGGGTAGCCGACTTCGGCCGCGATTTCCTTGGCTTCGGCGATTGTCTCGAGCGGGCCGGGCGAGCCGGGGACCAGCGGCAGGCCGAGTTTGGCGGCGGTGCGCTTGGCCTCGACCTTGTCGCCCATGATGCGGATATGCTCGGGCTTGGGGCCAACCCAGATGATGCCGTGCGATTCAACAATCTCGGCGAACTGGGCATTTTCGGAGAGGAAGCCATAGCCGGGGTGGATTGCGTCGGCATGGGTGATCTCGGCGGCCGAGATGATCGCGGGGATGTTGAGGTAGCTGTCGGTCGCGGACGGCGGGCCGATGCAGACAGTCTCGTCGGCAAGCCGGACGTGCATTGCGTCGCTGTCGGCGGTCGAGTGGACCGCGACGGTCTTGATACCCATTTCGTGGCACGCGCGGTGGATGCGCAGCGCGATCTCGCCGCGGTTGGCGATGAGCAGCTTGGTGATCGGCATGTTAGTCGATCACGACGAGCGGCTGGTCATATTCGACCGGCTGGGCGTCGGCGACGAGGATCGCGCGGACGGTACCGGCAGTGGGGGCGAGGATCGGGTTCATGACCTTCATCGCCTCTACGATGAGCAGGGTATCGCCGGCCTTGACTGTGTCTCCGGGGGAAACGAACGGCTTGCCGCCGGGCTCGGTCCTGAGAAAAGCGGTGCCGACCATCGGCGATTTGACGGCGTCCCGCGAGGGAGCGGAAGCGACCGGAGCCGCTTCGAACGGCGCAGAGGCGACGACCGGAGCCGACGCAGGGGTCGCAAATTGCTCGTTGCCCACAAACCCCATCCCGTGCGCCGGGAAAGGCTGTTGGCGCGCGACCTTGATCTTTCGTTCGCCATCCTGGACCTCAATTTCGTTAAGGTCGTTCGCAGTCAGCATTTCGGCCAATGTGCGCACAAGGTCGGTATCGACCTGCATCGCCCCAGCGCCTCTGGGCTTGTCGTCAGCCATCTCTCATTTCCTAAAAAACACAGGCGCGCTGCCCTGTCAGAGCCGCGCCGCCGCGTCCAGTGCGAGCGTGTAGGAGCGGGCGCCGAAGCCCCGCACCGAGCCCTTGCAGACGCCGCCGACGATGCTCTTATGGCGAAAGTCCTCGCGCGCCTCGGGGTTGGAGAGGTGGACCTCGATCACCGGCACACTGATCGCGGCGACCGCGTCGCGCAGCGCGACCGAGGTGTGGGTAAAGCCGCCGGGGTTGAGAAGTACGGCCTGCGCGCCGGTGGCCTGTGCCTCATGGAGCCAGTCGATCAGGTGGCCTTCGTGATTCGACTGGCGGCAGTCGATCTCGACGTCGAGGCTCGCGGCTTGCTCGACCAGCGAGGCGGCGATGTCGTCGAGCGAGTCCGCGCCGTAGATCGCCGGCTCGCGAATCCCAAGCAGGTTGAGGTTGGGGCCGTTGATGACGAAGATCGTGCGCATTGCGCACGGCGACTGCGCCACCTATCTGGCCCAAGTCAATGACGATCGATGCAACCCTCTCCTTGCGGATCAACGGCGAGCACCGACGCGTTCCCGCGGGGATGACGCTCGCCCAGCTGATCAACTCGGTCGGGCAGGACCCCGGGCGGGTCGCGGTCGAGCGTAATCTCGAAATCGTACCGCGGTCGAGTTTCGGCACGCTGTGCGTCGAGGATGGCGACGATTACGAGATCGTGCATTTCGTCGGGGGTGGGTGATGAACGCGCATCAGGGAGTGGTCGCTGACACTTGGACCGTTGCTGGGCGCACTTTCATCTCGCGGCTGATCGTGGGCACCGGCAAGTACAAGAGCTTCGAGGAGAATGCGGCGGCGGTCGAGGCGTCGGGGGCCGAGATCGTCACTGTCGCGGTGCGGCGGGTCAATGTGACCGATCCGAATGCGCCGCGGCTGAGCGACTTCATTGACCCGAAGAAGGTTGTGTACCTGCCAAACACCGCCGGTTGCTTTACCGCCGAGGACGCGATGCGCACGCTGCGGCTGGCGCGCGCGGCAGGGGGGTGGAATCTTGTCAAGTTGGAGGTGCTGGCAGAGGCCAAGACGCTCTATCCCGACATGATCGAGACGATCCGCGCGACCGAGTTGCTCGCCAAGGAGGGGTTCGAGGTGATGGTCTATTGCACCGACGACCCGGTCATGGCGAAACGCTGCGAGAATGCGGGGGCGGTCGCGGTGATGCCGCTCGGCGCGCCGATCGGGTCGGGGCTGGGGGTGCAAAATCCGGTGATGATCCGCCTGATCATCGAGGCGGCGAAAGTGCCGGTGCTGGTCGATGCCGGCGTCGGGACGGCGAGCGACGCCGCGGCGGCGATGGAGCTTGGCTGCGACGGCGTGCTGATGAACACCGCCATCGCCGAGGCCAAAGAGCCGGTGACGATGGCGCTGGCGATGCGCCACGCGGTCGCGGCGGGGCGGCTGGCCTATCGCGCGGGGCGGATGGCGAAGCGGCGATATGCCGATCCGAGTAGCCCGCTGGCGGGGCTAATTTAGCCACGAACAGCTGGCCGGATCGTTACGGCCCTCGACAAGCGAAACGAATCGGCTGACGATCCTTCCCGCCAGGCGTCAGAGCGCGGCGATCAGGAGGGCAAAATGAACAATCGGATTCGCTGGTGTGTACTGGCAGCAGCAGCGCTTTTCGTACTTGGCGCGAGCAGCGCGGGCATCGCCGCCGCGGCGGTTAACGGTACGCACATTCCCAAGGCGGAATTATATGTCGAGAAGCGAAAGTCGGTGCAGAGCGTGAGCGCCGATGCCGACGCTATCCTGCGCGCGCTTGATAAGCATCCCGACTTGATGGCTCAGCTGGTCAAGAATCCGCCCGGCGGCGAGGCGCTGCTGCGGTCCATGGGAGCGAGTCGCGAAGATCATATCATCGTGACGACGGACGGCGGCAGGGGGACACTGCGGACGATCACGATCAGGCTCTAGAGCCGGATCGTTTGGGGCGGAAGCGTCTGGCGCTTCCGCCGAGTGCGTGAACGCGCTCCAATCAAGCTCCGGGCGAGCGATCAGTCTTTGCCGGACAGCCAGTGTCAGGGGACAGTTTGGACTGTCCCCTGAGTTTCCGGAACTTCACCACTGCGGTCCTCTATCGCGTCGTAATCGTTGCCGTCGTGTGGACCGTGTGGCGGGCCGGGTGGTGGTGATGGGTAGCCCTGCGGACCACCCGGTGGCGCGCGGGGGGGGCGGCGTGATCGTCGTCGGTGGTGGTCGTGTTGACAGTAGTCGTGGTCGGTGCGGCGGGCGCTGGGGTCTGGATGACGACCGGCGGAGCGGCGCGCGCGGCGGCGGCATCGGCCTGGGCGCGAGCGGCGGCGGCCTGCGCATCGGCGGCGCGCTCATTGGCATTCGCGGCCTGGGTTTGGGCGGCGTCGGTCGCCGAGCGCTGTTCGTTGGTCCGCGCGCGCTGCGACGCCACGAGTGCCTGGTCGGCGAGCTCGGATGCGCGAGTGGCGTCACGCACCGCGTCGAGCTTGGCATGATGGTTGAGCTCGTCCTGCGCGATGTGTAGTGCTCTCACTGCCTCGGCGTGGAGCCGCGGGGCGTCGCCCGCCGCGCCGACGATGTTGACCGCGTCGATCTTGGCCTGCGCCGCGGCGATCGCCTTGCGCGCCTGATCGGTCTTGCCTTCGGCCGAGGCGGTGGTGGGCAGGGCGAGGAGGGCGGCGGCGGCGATGCCGGCTGCCAGAGTTTGCTTGAACGTCATGATTTCGTCTCCGTTACGGTGTCACTCTTTAACGAGCGGGCAAGCGGAGCGTTCCGCCATCCGCCGATGCAACGGGAACCACGCTCGTTCGTTCGAACTTCCGAAGGAGACACAAATGGGCGAGCTATCTGACAAGATTAAAGGCGGGATCAACAACGCTATCGGCAACGCCAAGCAGGAGTCGGACAATCCCGACACCCGCGCCCAGGGTAAGCGGCAGGAGCTGAAGGGCGACGTCCAGAACACCAAGGGCAAGATCAAGGGCGCCATCAACGATCTTTGATCGCGCCGGTCACGATTCAACGATGGGCCGCTTCCTTCGGGAGGCGGCCCTTTTCATGTCCCGGTGGCGGCTGTACGCCCTGCGGTCATGAAAGCCCTTCGCTCCCACGCCCCCGGCGGTCCCGACACGCTCGTCATCGACGAGCTCCCCGAACCCGTGCCCGGCCCGGGTGAACTTGTCGTTCGCGTCTATGCGGCGGCGGTCAACTATCCCGACGTGCTGATCATCGAGGACAAATATCAGTTCAAGCCACCGCGGCCGTTTTCGCCGGGCGGGGAGATCGCGGGTGAAGTAAGCGCGGTCGGCGAGGGCGTCGAGGGGTGGGCGGTCGGCGACCGACTGATCGCGGTTCCGGGGTATGGCGGGCTGGCTCAGTCGGTGGCGATTTCGGCCAAGTCGGCGTTCCGGTTGCCAGCCCATCGCAGCTTCATCGACGGGGCGGCGCTGCTGCTGACTTATGCGACCTCGATCCATGCGCTGTACGATCGCGGGCGGCTCGAGGCTGGGGAGACGGTGCTGATCCTCGGCGCGGCGGGGGGAGTCGGGCTGGCGGCGATCGAGCTTGCCAAGGCCAAGGGCGCGCGGGTCATCGCGGCGGTGTCGAGCGACGAGAAGGCTGCGGCGGCGAGTAAGGCCGGGGCGGACGCGACCATGGTCTATCCGCGCGGGCCATTCGATCGCGACGGACAAAAGGCGCTGGCGCAAGCGTTCAAGGCGGCGGTGGGCAAGAACGGCGCCGACGTAATCTATGATCCGGTCGGGGGCGATTATGCCGAGCCGGCGTTGCGCTCGATCGCGTGGGGGGGGCGGTACGTGGTGGTCGGCTTTCCGGCCGGCATTCCGAAGCTGCCGCTCAACCTGACCTTACTCAAGAGCTGCGACGTGTGCGGGGTGTTCTGGGGGGCGTTTGCGGCGCGCGATCCGGCGGCCAACGCGGCGCATGTCGCGACGCTGTTCCGCCTGTGGGACGAGGGTAGAATCGCGCCGGTGGTGAGCGCGACTTACCCGCTGGAGCGCGGCGGGGACGCGATCGCTAACCTTGCGGCGAGGAATGCGATCGGCAAGCTTGTCGTCACGCTCGACTGACGCGCGCAGCGTGACGCGGCAGCATTTCATCGCGCTCGACGGATTGCGCGGGATCGCCGCGCTGCTGGTGGTGGCGCATCATATCGGGCTGGCGAGCGGTTACCCCGAGATCGCCCCACTGGGCTTCCTAGTGGTCGCCCCGTTCTTCGTGCTGAGCGGGTTCGTCATCGCGCAGGCTTATGAGCTGCGGTTCGCAAACGGGCCCGTTGGAAAGGGAATAGGAGCCGGGCGGTTCATGGCGATCCGGCTGGTGCGGCTCTCTCCGCTGATTTTCCTGGGGCTGCTGCGCGGGGGGCGGGCTGGTCGCTGATCGCCGGAGACGGCAATTTTCATGCCGGCTCGGCGATCAATTTCCTCCTCCTGCCGATGCTGCTCGGCGGCGCGACGATGACCTTCGCATTCGATATGCCAGTGTGGTCGCTGGCGTTCGAGATCGTCGCCAACTTTGCGCATGCGACGCTGCTGTGGCGGATCGGCCGGGCGGAGCTGGCGGTCATCGCGCTGTTGTCGGGCGCGGCGCTGCTGGCGGCGATGATTCATTTTGCCAGCCCGAGCCTGGGGTGGGAAACGCGGACCTTTGTCGCCGGCTTCTTTCGCATCGGATTCAGCTATGTGGTGGGAATTCTGCTTTACCGCATCGTCTGGGGTGGCGCGGTCGGCGAGTGGCGGGTTCCGCTGATCGTGCCGATCGTCGTGCTGATCGCGGTGCTGCACGGGCCGCTGCCGCCGCTATGGGCGGTCGAGCGTTCTGGCGGCGATCCACCAGCGGCCGACGGGAAGCTGGGCGGCGGCGATGACGTGGCTCGGGCAATTGTCCTTCCCGTTCGATGCGATCCACCTGCCGATCGTGACCTTCGCCGCACGGCTGATCGTCAACCAGCCGGCGGCGGCGCGGCTGCCGCTGTGGATATTGTTCGTGTTCGTGATCGTCGCCGCGGCGCTGGCGCTCGAGCGGCGGGTCGACTTGCCGCTTAGGCAATGGCTGGGACGGCGGATGATTCGCGCTGATTGAACGAGCGACGGAACGTCCGGCGGCGAGCCGGGTTGGCGCTGGCATGAACCTGCAAAACTTCTCAGCCCCCGACAAGCCCGCCGCGCCGGAGGAGCATTACATTACCCGCGCCAGCTGGCTGCGCGCCGCGGTGCTTGGTGCCAATGACGGGCTGTTGTCCGTCTCCAGCCTGATGGTCGGTGTGTCGGGTGCCTCGTTCGAACGATCACAGCTGCTGCTTACCGGGGTCGCCGGGATCGTCGCCGGGGCGATGTCGATGGCGGCGGGAGAATATGTGTCGGTCTCGAGCCAGGCCGACAGCGAGGCCGCGGACCTCGAGCGCGAGAGGCATGAGCTGGAGGCGCATCCCGAGCATGAGCTTCGCGAACTCGCTGCGATCTACATTAAGCGCGGCCTGCCCAAGGCGCTCGCGGTCGAGGTCGCCGAGGCGCTTTCGGCGCAGGACAAATTGGCCGCGCACGCCCGCGACGAGCTCGGTATTACCGAGCATTCGACCGCCAGGCCGGTCCAGGCGGCGCTGGCATCAGCAGGGAGTTTTGTGACCGGCGGATTTGCGCCGCTGCTCGCCGTGTTGTTCGCGCCGCCCTCAGCAGAACTCCTGATATTAGTGGTGGTGACGATCGTCGCGCTCGCTGTCCTTGGCGTCGCGGGCGCGCGTGCGGGCGGCGCGCGACACCTGCCCGCCGCGATCCGGGTGGTGATCTGGGGCAGCCTAGCGATGGCGATCACCTTTGCCGCCGGGCGATTGTTCCACGCGACGGTGTGAAACGGCTCGCTCGGCGCTGGACTAGCACCGCCCGCAACCCTATCTCGCGGGCGAGAGCGAAAGGACCGTCATGACCAATTTCGACGACCGCGAGCGCGCGTTCGAGACCAAATTCGCCCGCGACGAGGAGATGGTGTTCCGTATCCTGGCGCGGCGCAACCGGCTGCTTGGGGAATGGGCGGCGCGGGCGATGGGGCTGACCGAGGTCGAGAGCGACGCCTATGCTAAGGAAGTGGTACGTGCCGAGTTCGAGGAGGCGGGCGACGAGGATGTCATCCGCAAGCTGCTCGGCGACCTGACCGCGGCCGGGGTCGAGACCGATGACGCGAAAATCCGCGCCGAAATGGCGCACAAGCAGGTCGACGCGCGCCGCCAGCTGATCGAGGCGAGCGAATAATGGCGATGGCGGCGACAGAGATCGAGACGCTGATCCGGGCGGCCATTCCGGACGCCGGGATCGAGATCACCGACCTTCGCGGTGACGGCGACCATTATGCCGCGCGGGTGGTGTCGGCGAGCTTCGTGGGCATGAGCCGGGTAAAGCAGCACCAGGCGGTGTATGCGGCGCTCGGCGGACGAATGGGGGGCAAACTTCACGCACTGCAGCTTGAGACCGCGGCGCCATCAGGAGACCATGAATGACCGACGCCCGATCGCGCATCGACGCGCTGGTGAAGACGAACGAGGTGGTACTGTTCATGAAGGGCACGCCGCTGTTCCCGCAATGTGGTTTCTCAAGCCGGGCGATCTCGATCCTCGATCACCTTGGCGCGACCTATGAGACGATCGATGTGCTCGCCGACCCCGAGGTGCGGCAGGGGATCAAGGCGTATAGCGACTGGCCGACGGTGCCGCAGCTTTACGTGCATGGTGAATTCGTCGGCGGGTCGGACATCATGATGGAGATGTTCGAGAGCGGCGAATTGAAGCAACTGGTCGACGCTGCGCCGAGCGCAGCCTGATTCTGTCGCGCGCGAGAGGCGGACAATGAAAAAGGGACGGTGAAGCGGGACCAGAAACCGCTGCACCGTCCCTTTAATTGGTCGTGGAACCAAGTGGACATTACCAGCAATGCAATCGCCGTGCCAATTTCAGAAAACAGCGAAAGATACGGAAAAACCCGGTCACGGTCGGCGGTCCGATTTCGGGAAACGTAAAATTTCCCGACAAGTCGGCGGGACGCGGCGATGAGCGGGCTGCTCTATGCCGACGTGACCCAGAGCTGGTCCGAGAAGGGCGGCGGGATCCGCGTGTGTCTCAACCGCAAGCGACGCTTTATCCTCGAGCGCACTCAGGACCGGCACTTGCTCGTCATCCCGGGAGCGCGTGACGAAGTGGTCGAGGAGGGGCACGCGATCACGGTTACGCTGCGCTCGTCCAAGGTGCCGGGGAGCCCGAACTATCGGCTGATGCTGCGCAACGGCGCGGTGCGCGAGGCACTGGGGCGGTTCAGGCCCGACCTGATCGAATGCCAGGACGCCTATAATCTGCCGTGGGCGGCGCTGCGGTATCGGCGCGATCATCCGGGATGCGCGCTGGTGGCGTCGTTCATGACCGATTTCCCGACTGCCTATACCAAGCGGATGTTCGACCGGCTGGCGGGCGACCGGGTCGGCAGTGCCGCCGCGAGCATGGCCTATCGTTATCTGGCGGGGCTCTATCGGCGGTTCGACGCGGTGGTGGCGCTGAGTGAGCATGGTGGGGCCGACAAGCTTCGCTCGATCGGGGTGGAGCATGTGTTCGTCGCGCCGCTGGGGGTTGATGTGGCGGAATTCTCGGGCGGCGTGCGCGACGGGGGATTGCGCATCCAGATCGGGTGTATCGGCGATGCGCCGCTGTTGATCTATGTCGGGCGGCTTGACGGCGAGAAGCGCGCGGTGACGGTGGTCGAGGCGTTCGGGCGGTTGCCCGCGCTGCTCGGCGCGAGGCTGGTGCTGATCGGCGACGGGCCCCTGCGCGCGCGGTTCGCGGCAGAGCGGGGGGTGTATTGTCCCGGTTTCATTCGCGATCGCGGGCTGCTGGCGCGGTGGCTGGCGAGCGCGGACCTTTATGTTTCGGGGATGGCCGACGAGACGTTCGGGATTTCGGTGATCGAGGCGCAGGCGGCGGGCTTGCCCGTGGTCGGCGTCGCGTCGGGGGCAATGATCGACCGGGTGCCGGCGGGGCTGGGACTACTTGGGCCGGTCGACGACGCGAAGGCGATGGCGGCGAATATCGTCGCGCTGCTGGCCGATCCGGGGCGGAAGGCGATGCGCGCAGCGGCGGCGGCGCATGCCGCGACATTGAGCTGGGACAAGGCAATGGAGCGCCTTTTCGAGACGGTCTATCCTGCGGCGATGGCCGCGCGCGACGATGTTCAACGCGGGTTCAGTCGCGCACACGCCTAAGGGGGCGGATTTTTTTAGGGGACCGACGATGCGGACCGGGTTGATGGCGGCGGTGGCCGTCTTTGGGCTGGAAATGCCGGCTGGCGCGACGACGACGGTGCACAAGGTGGTCGTGAGCAAGACGGTTTTGTCCAGCGGCAAGGTGCGGACGGTGGTCAGCGGCGATCCGGCGGCCAAGGCGATCATCGCCGGTTGCGGCGAGCGCCGGTTCGAGACGAGCGCCGAAGTGATGGACCAGGGCCAAAAGCGGCTAACCAACATCAAGCTGTGCGCCAAGCCCGGCGAGGATGACGCGATGTGGGTCAAGTCGCTGCGACAGGCTGCGACTACGATCAAGGGGACGGCGCAATTGCCGGAAGGGAGCCGGACGAAGATCGTCGCCGATCTCGACGCCGAGATCGCGCGGATTGAGGCGGGCGCGGCGGCCAAGATCGCGGCGCCCGAGGTCAAGCCCGCGAAATAGGCTACACTCTTGGGGGCGGTCATGGCAGGAGCACTCCCGTGGACGTCCCCATTCTAGCCGATCAGCCCTATGCTCTCCTCAACCCGGTCGAACCGGGGATTGCGCGCGTGCTGGCGCGCAACCCATCGGCGTTTACCTATACGGGGACGCAATCCTATCTTGTCGGCGAGGCCGAAGTTGCGGTGATCGATCCGGGGCCGGCCGAAGCCGAGCATGTTGCGGCGCTGGTCGCGGCAGTCGGCGGGCGGCCGGTCGTGGCGATCGTCTGCACGCATACGCACCGCGATCACAGCCCGGCGGCGCGGCCCTTGGCGCAAGCGACGGGGGCGCCGATCATCGGCTGCGCGCCGCTCTCGCTGGAGGAGGTCGGGCCGCGGGCCGATGCGAGTTTTGACGGGGACTATGTGCCCGATCGGGTGCTGGGCGATGGTGAGTGGATCGCCGTCGACGGCCACGAGCTGACGGCGGTGGCGACGCCGGGGCATACGTCGAACCATCTTTGCTATGCCTATCGCGGCGCGCTGCTGACCGGGGATCATGTGATGGGCTGGTCGACGACGGTCGTGGTGCCCCCCGATGGCGACATGGCCGATTATATGGCGAGCCTCGACAAGATTCGCGGACGCGAGGACCGGATCTACTATCCAGCGCACGGGCCCGCGGTGACCAAGCCCCAGCAACTTGTGCGCGGAATGATCGGGCACCGGATGCAGCGCGAGCGGCAGATCCTGCGGCTGATCGGCGAGGGCGCGTCGACAATCCCGGCGATTGTCGCGGGGGCCTATCCGGGGCTCGACCAGCGGCTGGTGCCGGCGGCGGGGGGGACGGTGCTGGCGCATCTGGTGGATCTTGATCGGCGCGGGATTGTTCAAGCCTCGGGAGAGACATGGACAAGCCTGTAAATCGCAGCCGAACGGGTCCGTTGATGGTCGTCGCAATCATCGCCGCGTTGCTCGTCGGACTCGCGATCGGCGGGGGCGTCAACCTCAAGCGCAAGCTGTTCGGCGAGGACGTGACGAGCATTGCGCGCGCCAGCCTCGAGTCGATGCGCGCGCAGAACCGTCTGGTGCCATTCGTGGCGCGGTACGTTTCGGTAGTGACGTCTAAACAGTCGCAGCTGATGTTCACTTCCGAGCGGACGCTCGTGCTGCCCGGCGACGTGCGCTACGAACTCGATCTGGCAAAGCTTGGCGAGCGCGACGTCAAGTGGGACGACAGCGTCAAGGTGCTGAGCGTGACGCTGCCCGAGATCGAGATTGCCGGGCCCGAGGTCGATCTTGCCGCGGCTCGTGAATATGGCGGGGGCGGGGTGCTCGGTACGCTGACCGATGCGCGGACGCAGCTCGACGAAGCCAATCGCGCGAGCGCGGTGGCGGACTTGCGTCAGCAGGCGCTGGCGGCGACGCCGATGCGGCTGGCGCGGGAGGCGGCGCGGCAGGCGGTCGAGCGGAGTTTCGCGCTGCCGTTGCGCGCGGCAGGGATTGGCAACGCGAAGGTCGTGGCGCGGTTCGCGTCGGACGCGCGAAACGACCCGTCTTTCATCGACCGATCGCGATCGTATAATGAAGTCATCGCCAATCCGTCGGCCCGTTAGGAGAATGTTGTGACCGCCCAGTCGAAGCTTCGCGGACTCGATCTGCTTGAGGAGATTGCGCGCCTGAAGAAGGAGCGCAATGCGGTCATCCTGGCGCATTATTACCAGCGGCCGGAGCTTCAGGACCTCGCGGATTTCGTCGGCGACAGCCTCGACCTATCACGCAAGGCGGCGGCGACCGATGCCGAGGTAATCGCGTTCTGTGGGGTTCGGTTCATGGCCGAGACGGCGAAGATCTTGTCGCCGGAAAAGATCGTCATCCTGCCCGACATGGACGCAGGGTGCAGCCTGGAGGACAGCTGCCCGCCCGACCAGTTTAGGGCGTTCCGCGAGGCGCACCCCGATCATATCGCGCTGACTTACATCAATTGCTCGGCCGAGGTGAAGGCACTGAGTGACATCATCGTGACGTCGTCGTCGGCGGACATCATCCTTAGCCAGATCCCCAAGGAGCAGAAGATCATCTTCGGGCCCGACCGGCATCTTGGCGGCTATCTGTCGCGGCGCAGCGGGCGCGAGATGCTGTTGTGGCCGGGGATCTGCATCGTCCACCAGGCTTTTTCGGAGATCGAACTGCTCAAGCTGATGGCGGAGAATCCCGGCGCGCCGGTCGCGGCGCATCCCGAATGCCCGCCGCAGATCGTCGATCTTGCGACGCTGGTCGGGTCGACCAAGGCGATCCTCGACTTCGCGCTGACCTCGCCCGCGCAGACGATCATCGTCGCGACCGAGCCGCACATCATCCACCAGATGGAAAAGGCCGCGCCGCACAAGAAATTCATCGGTGCGCCGGGGGGCGATGGCAATTGCAATTGCAACATGTGCCCGTACATGGCGTTGAATACGCTCGAGAAGCTGTACGTTGCCTTGCGCGACCTCGAGCCGCGGATCGAATTGTCGATGGAGTTGATGGAACGGGCGCGCGTGCCGCTCGAGCGGATGCTCGTGATGGCCGGGCGGACGGTCGGGCAGGGCGATGTCGGACGGCCGCGGTAGCGCGCGCCACCCGCCGCGGTCAGCCATTTACGAGATTGAGCCCATGCCCGGTATAGCCTTGCTTCGCGGCCATGCGGTTCGCTGCTCGTCAACAGGTGCCAACCGCCGATCGAACTGGCGCCTGATGATCTTGAGGTTGCGGGTGTTCGAGCGGAACAAGAAGTCGGGGACCGCGCCGATAACCGGGATCAGGCCGAGCAGAAAATCGATCCCCACATTGCCCGCCATTCGGCTCATCTGCCCTTTCAAAAGGCTGAGGTTGCGCGCTTCCCAGATCATGTAGCCACCGAGCGCGGCACCGACGACGTCGCCACCGACGGAGATGAGATCGAGGATCACGTCGAGCCCGATCTTGCGATTGGTGCCAGGGATCGTGAACAGGCCTTCGAGCAAATGTTCGAGCGCCTCGACGCGCTGGCAGACCGATTCTGGATCGGTGGACGTGTTGAGGCCGCGGATGGTTGCGGGCAGGGCCATGGACCTTACCTTTCGCTGGCCGTTTTCCGGCCGAGTTCGATCAAGGTGTGACGAGCGAAACGGTTCTCGATGAAGCCGGGGGCGTCGTTGCCGACGAGCGACCAGCGGATCGGGGCGGTCAGCGGGATGATGAGGAATTCGCTGTCGATACGCTGGGCGGCGGCGAGGAGGAGTAGCGCGCGCTGGTCGGCCGACTGGGTGGCGCGGGCGGCGTCCGAGAGGTCGTCGACCTGGCTGTCGCAGATGGAGACGCGACCGCAGCGCAGGCGGCGGACGAACCAGGCGGGGGACGTCGAGGGGGCGACCTCGTCGATCAGGCGCAGATCGACCGGCTCGCCGGCGGCGGCGGGGCGAAGGGTCAAACCGATCCGCGCGAGGTCGTCGGCGAGACGGTGGAAGAGAAGAGTCGAGCCGGGACCGGCGGGGAGATTGATCGACAGCGACGGGCGGGGACGGCGGCCGAACTGGCGGTTGGCCTCGGCGAGGAGCGGCGCGGCGCGGCGAGCGAGCGCGATGCTGGTCCACGGGACGGCGGGGAGCGCAGTGACGCCGTCGAGCCCGGGCTGGAGCAGGGTGTAACGTGGGGCGAGGCCGTCGACCTTGAGCGCGGCGACCAGCGCGTCGCGGTCGATCGCGCGGGCAATCAGGCTGCGCAGTGCGCGGTCGGCGAGCGGACCACCTTGACGTCCGGGGACGAGCGCGAACAGCCCGGCAACAGGATCGAAGCGAAGGGTGCCTCGCGGCGGGCTGGCCTGAAGCGCAACGGCGAGGTCGGAGAAGGTGCCGCCGAGGAGGAGGTCGCTGTGGCCCGCGACGAAGGCGGCGACGGCAGAGGGGACTGGGAGGGCGGCGAGGCGGAGGTCCTCGCGCACCTCGGCATCGCCGTCGGCGCCGGGCATAAGGCGGCGCAGGTGGAGGGGTTCGGCGGCGCTGGTCGGGACCAGGGTGAATGGGCCAGTGCCCTGGCCGTCGCGAAGGATGGCGAAATCGGGCTGGGCGAGCAACTGAAGAAGGTGGGGACGGGGAGCGGAAAGGCGGATCTCGATCACGCGGTCGGTCATTGCGACGATCTCGTCGATCGCGCCGAGCGTGTCCTTGAGCAGATCGAGGCTAGTCTCGCGGCGGGCGCGGTTGAGCAGGCGGGCGACGTCGCGGGCGTCGATCTTGCGGCCCGACGGCCATTTGCCCGACTGGAGGCGGAAGATGTAGCTCAAGCCGTCGTCGCTGACGTTCCAGCGCTCGGCGAGCCCGGCCTCGATCTGGCCGCGCGGGTCGAAGCGGACGAGGCCCTGCGCGGCATTCTCGAGGAGAAGCGCATCGGCGGCGGAGAGCGGGCCGGTGGCGGGGTCGGCGAGTTTGAGGCGGTCGCCGATCACGGTGACGTCGAGCGAGCCGGCTTTGGCGCGGTGGCAGCCGCCGGCGAGCAGGGCAGCGGCGCAGGCCATGATCAGTCCGGCTCGGTAATGAGGAAACGTCCGCATGACCGAAGGGTTTAGTGGCTGTGCGCGGTTCGTAAACCGTCTGGATAAGCGCGGCGAACTGTTTTAGTGGACTAAGGCAGTGGCGCCGCTTGCTGGGCGCGTTGAGGAGTCGAATGGCTGACAGCGACCAGATCTGGCAGCGCGGTGGCGTGAATGTCGAGGAGCTGCCTGATCCGCTGGAGCCGGCGGGTGCGCCCGGCATGCCGCCGGTCTTACCCAAACCGCGGCGGCGGCGAACGCTCGTCAAATATGGTGCCTATGTGTTTTTCGCGCTGTTTGTGGCGACGATCTTGTGGTTGGTGGTGACCGCGCCGCTGTCGCGCGCGCTCGAGCCGCTGCCGGCACCGGCGATGCTGCTGTTATCCGAGGAGGGCCAGCCGATCGCGCGGCGCGGGGCGGTCAAGGAAGCGCCGGTCGAGGTGGCGAAGCTCAACCCGCTGACGCCGGCGGCGTTCGTGGCGATTGAGGACCGGCGGTTCTACTCGCACTGGGGAATCGACCTCAGGGGGATTGCGCGCGCCATGGTCGCCAATCTGCGCGCAGGCGGGGTGCGCGAGGGCGGGTCGACGATCACCCAGCAGCTGGCCAAGACAAGTTTCCTGTCGTCGGACCGGAACATCAGTCGCAAGGCGCAGGAAGTGATCATCGCCTTCTGGCTCGAGGCGTGGCTGACCAAGCAGGAGATATTGTCGCGCTATCTGTCGTCGGTCTATTTCGGCGACGGGGTCTATGGACTGCGCGCCGCGGGGCATCATTATTTCGGACGCGAACCGGAAAATCTGAGCCTAGCGCAGTCGGCGATGCTGGCGGGGATGGTGCAGGCACCGTCGCGGCTGGCACCGACGCAGCATCTGGGCGCGGCGCAGGCGCGATCACGGCTCGTGCTGCGCGAGATGGTCGAGACGAAGAAGATCAGCGCCGCGAGGGCCCAGGCGACGGTGGCGGCGCGGCCGAGCGGGATTACCAGTCGGGTGCCGACAGGGACGTACTTTGCCGACTGGATCGCACCAGCGGCACAGGCAAGCTTCACCGCCGACTATGGCCAGGCGCGGGTGCCGACGACGCTTGACATCGACCTCCAGCGGCTCGCGGTGCGCGCGGTGGCGGGGGCGCCGGTCGGCGACGCGCAGGTCGCACTGGTGGCGATGCGGCCGACCGGCGAGGTCGTCGCGATGGTCGGGGGCAAGAGCTACAAGGACAGTCCGTTCAACCGTGCGACCCAGGCTCGGCGGCAACCGGGATCGGCGTTCAAGCTGTTCGTCTATCTCGCCGCTTTGCGCTCGGGCTACACGCCCGACACGATCATCGAGGATTCGCCGATCACGATCGACGGGTGGAAGCCGGTCAACAGCGACGGGGTGTATCGCGGGCGCATCACGATGCGCGAGGCGTTCGCGCGCTCGTCGAACGCGGCGACGGTCAGGCTGGCCGAGCGAGTCGGGCGGGCTAACATCATTCGCGCGGCCAGAGAGCTTGGGATCGCCAGCCCGCTGGCCGATCGGCCGAGCCTGTCGCTGGGTGCGTCGGGGGTGAGCCTGATCGAGCTGACCTCGGCCTACGCCGCGGTGGCGGGCGGGCGCTACCCGGTGGCGGCGCGCGGGCTTCCGGCGAAGGGCGAGGCACCGCGGTCGATGTTCTCGGGGCTGCTCGAGCGCGATGGGCAGCTCGATCCCAACCGCGATTGGGCGCCGATGCTCGATTTGCTGTGGGCGGCGGCGAACGAGGGAACCGGGCGGCGCGCGGCGTTAAGCGTGCCGACGTTCGGCAAGACCGGGACCACGCAGGAGAATCGCGACGCGCTGTTCGTGGGCTTCGCGGGCGAT
Organism: Sphingomonas sp.; assembly: GCA_031394005.1. Lineage (GTDB taxonomy): Bacteria > Pseudomonadota > Alphaproteobacteria > Sphingomonadales > Sphingomonadaceae > Sphingomicrobium. The sequence continues at coordinate 2,442 of JANMWM010000048.1, read as the reverse complement.
CTGGTGGTCGGCGTGTGGTTAGGGCGCGACGATAATAAAACGCTGGGGAAGGTCAGCGGGGGGACGTTGCCGGCGACGATCTGGAAGAGCTTCATGGGGCCGGCGTTGGCGATCGACGGCCGCGCCGGGCCGGTGCTTCCGCAAGCGTTCCACTTGCCGCAACCGGTGATGCCACCCCAGCCCAACGAGTCGCCATTGCCGCAGGAATGGAGCGACGGGAGCAAGGCGCTGCGCGACCTGGCGAAGACGGTCGACCGGCTGCTGGGCTGGCTTTAGCTGACGGCTGCCTTGGTGCGGCAGACGGGGACGGGCGCGACCGCAGTGGCGAGGGCGCGCGACACGGCTTTAGAGGGTGAAGGGCTTGGCGAGGACGGCGACGTCGGCGGGGCGGTCGGCAATCCCGCTCGCGTCGGCATAGCCGGTGATGATCAGCGCGGGCAGGCCGTCGCGGCACCCGCGCGCTTAACGGACGAGCTCGGTGCCCGACATTCGTGGCATGGCATAATCGGTGACGACGAGGTCGTATGGGCGATCGGCGACGTTGAGCAGCGCGAGCGCGTCGGGGCCGCTCTGTGCTTCGACGACGCGATGGCCAAGCTCTTCGAGCATGGCGGCGGTGATGCGACGGACATCGGCGTGATCGTCGACGAGGAGGATGTCGAGCAAGGCGATGCCGGGGAGCGGCTCGGCGGCCGTGGCGCGGGGGAGCCAGATCTCGGCCGTGGTCCCTTCGCCCAGCTTGCTCGACAAATGGAAGGCGCCGCCTGACTGCTGGGTAAAGCCATAAACCATCGACAGGCCGAGCCCGGTGCCCTTGCCGACTTCCTTGGTCGCAAAGAACGGCTCGAGGACTTGCTCGAGATTGTCGGGGGATATGCCGCAGCCGGTATCGGTCACGGCGAGGACGACATAATCGCCTGGCGGGCGGTCGAGCGAGGCGCCGGCGCTGCCCTCCCGGTTGTGGGCGTTGCGGGTGTGGAGGCGGATATGGCCGCCGTCGGGCATGGTGTCGCGGGCATTGATGATGAGACTGAGGAGAGCGAGCTCGAGCTGGGCCTAGTCGGCCCAAGCGGGCCACAGGGTGGAATCGAGCTGCCAGGCGAATTCGACGCGGCCACCAAGGGGGTGTTCGAACAGGTCGGTGACGGCGGCGGCGAACGCGGCGATCTCGATCGTGGCGGGCTCGAGCTGCTGCCGGCGAGCGAAGGCGAGCAGACGGCGGACGAGCTCGCCGCCCTACTCGGCGGCGCGCTTGGTCATCGCGACGACCTTTTGCTGCTCGTCGGCGAAGCTCCCCCGGCGTTCGAGCAGACCGAGTCCGCCGATCACTGCAGTGAGGAGATTGTTGAAGTCGTGGGCGATGCCCCCGGTAAGCTTGCCGATTGCGTCCATCTTTTGTGCCTGGACAAGCTGGGTTTCGAGCGCCTTGCGGTCGGAAGTTTCAGTAAGGCTGCCGGCATATTCGAGCGGTTCGCCGTCGGGTTCGCGTAGGAGCACGGCGTCGTCGTGGAGATGTTTGAAGCTGCCGTCGGCGTCGCGCTAGCGGTACTGGATCGACCAGACACCGTCGGCGCGGCGGCGGTCGAGCGCGGCGAGGACGCGGGGACGGTCGTCGTTGTGGATGCGGCTGGCCCAGAAATCGGGTTCGGCGGCGATGTCGGCGAACTCGTAGCCGGTGACTAGGGCGACGTTGCCGCTGACGAAAGTGGGGACGCGAGGATTGGCGTCGAGCGGTTCGAGGTAGAGCACCAGCGCGAGCGACGTGACGATCGCCGCCTGGCGCTGCTCGGCCAGGCGGAGCGCCCGCTCAGCGCGGAAGCGCTTAGTATTGGCGCGCAGATTGGACGACCGGCTTTAACACATAATCGACTGCGCTCATCGCATAACCCTTGAGCTGGTGCTCGGCTTCCTTGTTGACCGCGGAGAGGAAGATGATCGGGATACGCTTGGTCTGCTCGCGGCTGTGGATCATCCCGGCGGTTTCGTAGCCGCCCATCTGCGGCATGTAGACATCGAGCAGGATGACCGCGAGTTCGCCGTGCAGGAGGTGAACTCGTGAGTCATGTCCTCATTGAGCGCGACAACGTCGTTGAACAGCTGGGCGATTTCGCCGTCGAGCCCGTCGGCATCCTCGGCCAGGCGGACCGAGAAGTCGCCGCGGCGCAGCGCGCGGAGCGCCGAGACAAGCTGGCGGCGGTCGAGAAAGTCACGCGGGGGTTGGACGTTCACGCAGTTCCTCGGACAGTCTCCCCCGCCCGAAATCATCCGGCAGCCCCCCGCCGCCGGTATCGCAAACTGCATTAGCAGTCTGCTGAAAAAGGGTCATCACCTGTTGTGATCCCGTTCTCGGGTGGGTTGGCGTTAGCCTGATTGTTGGGGATGGGTCATTTGCAGCCGGGTTCGGTGGTGTCTCCTTGGGTTGGTTCGGATATCGGGGGTCAG
>JANMWM010000250.1:0-14726 GCA_031394005.1 Sphingomonas sp. | reverse complement strand
GGCGATACCGTCGCTGTCGGCTGCATGGTCGACAGCTGCATGGAGTGCCGGCAGTGCAAGGAAGGCTGGGAAGTTTTCTGTGAACAAGGCAACGTCGGCACCTACAATGGCATCGACAAGCATGACGGCACCGTCACCATGGGCGGCTACACCGACCATGTCGTGGTCCGTGATCATTTCGTCTGCAAGGTGCCCGCCGGCATGGACGTCGCGCGCGTCGCGCCCCTGCTGTGCGCCGGGATCACGACCTACTCGCCGCTTCGCCAATATTGCGTCGGCGAAGGCTCGAAAGTCGCTGTCGTCGGGTTGGGCGGACTCGGCCACATGGGCGTCAAGCTTGCCGCCGCGATGGGCGCACATGTCACCATGATCACGACCACCGCGAGCAAGGGCAAGGACGCCCATGAACTCGGTGCCCACGACGTCATCCTGTCGACCGATGCCGCGCAAATGAAGGCCGCGTTCAAGCGCTTCGACTTCATCCTCAACACCATCCCCGTGAAGCACGACATCACGCCTTACTTGCAGTTGCTCGGCCGCGGCGGGCGGATGGTGCTCGTCGGCATGATCGACATCATGCCCGAATTTCACAGCTTCAACCTGCTCTCGATGAACCGTGCAGTCGGCGGATCGGCAATCGGTGGCATCCCCGAGACCCAGGAAATGCTCGATTTCTGCGCCGAAAAGGGCATCTACCCCGAGTGCGAAATGATCCGCATGGACGAAGTCAACGATGCCTATGAGCGGCTGCTCAAGAACGACGTCCGCTATCGTTTCGTGATCGACATGGCTACGATGGGCGACACCGCCTGACCGGAGGGCCCCGTATCATGAGTGAAGCCGTCGTCCCCGTGCCTGCCGGTTTCGGCGCCCGCATCGGTCCCGCCGAACTCGCCGCACTTCATTTCGCCTTCGCCGCCGATCCGGACGCCTTCTGGCTGGCGATGGCCAAGCGGCTCGATTGGGTGCGCGAACCGACCCGCGCCGGCGACTGGTCGTTCGCCGCCGACGACTTTCACATTCGTTGGTACGAGGACGGTCAGATCAACCTGTCCGTCAACTGCCTTGACCGCCACCTCGCCGACAAGGCCGACAAGATCGCGCTGATATTCGAGGCCGACGAGCCCGGCGAAGGCCGCCCCCTCACCTACCGCGAGATGTACGAAGAAACCTGCAAGTTCGCCAACGCGCTCAAGTCGCGCGGCATCAAGCGCGGCGACCGCGTCATGATCTACATGCCGATGATCCCCGAGGCGGCGGCGGCGATGCTCGCCTGCGCGCGGATCGGCGCGGTCCATTCGGTCTGCTTCGGTGGCTTTTCTCCTGAAAGCCTTGCCGACCGCATCCGCGATTGCGGCGCGACTGCGGTCATCACCGCCGACGAGGGCCGGCGTGGCGGCAAGTCAATTCCGTTGAAAGCCAATGTCGACAAGGCGCTCGCGATCAACCCCGTCGACACCGTCATCGTCGTGGCGCGCACCGGCGCTGATGTGCCGATGGCCAAGGACCGCGATCTTGCGTGGGCCACCCTCCGCGACACTCTTCCCGCCGACTGCCCGCCTGAATCGGTGAACGCCGAGGATCCCCTCTTCATCCTCTACACCTCGGGCTCGACCGGCAAGCCCAAGGGCGTGGTCCACACCACCGGCGGCTACGCCACCTGGGCGGCGACTACCTTCGACTGGATCTTCGGGACACGCGATGACGACATCTTCTGGTGCACCGCCGATGTCGGGTGGATTACCGGTCACAGCTATACCGTCTACGGCCCGCTGATGAACGGCGCGACTAGCGTGATGTTCGACGGGGTCCCCAATTACCCCGACCACGGCCGCCTGTGGGAGACGATCGACCGGCTCGGCGTCACCATCCTCTACACCGCCCCGACCGCGATCCGCTCGCTGATGCGCGAAGGCGATGACTGGGTGACCAAATACAGCCGCGCCTCGCTTCGCCTCCTCGGCACCGTCGGCGAGCCGATCAATCCCGAGGCATGGGACTGGTACTGGCGCGTCGTCGGCGACCGGCGCTGCCCCGTCACCGACACCTGGTGGCAAACCGAGACCGGCGGCATCCTGATCGCCAACTTCCCCGGCGCGATGAACATGAAGCCTGGCAGCGCGACCCGCCCGCTGCCCGGAATCGAACCCCTGCTGGTCGACGCCGAGCATCACGAACTCGATGGCGCGGCCAGCGGCAACCTGTGCCTGCGCTCCAGTTGGCCCGGTCAGATGCGCGGCGTGTGGGGCGACGAAGATCGCTTCTTCCAGACCTATTTTACCGCCTACCCCGGCCTCTACTTCACCGGCGACGGCTGCCGCCGCGACGAGGACGGCTATTACTGGATCACCGGCCGGATCGACGATGTCATCAACGTTTCGGGTCACCGCATCGGCACCGCCGAGGTCGAAAGCGCGCTAGTTGCCCACGAGCATGTCGCCGAGGCCGCGGTCGTCGCCGTTCCCCACGACATCAAGGGCCAGGCGATCCACGCTTACGTCACCCTGAACGCCGGGGTCGAACCCCACCCCGACCTCTACAAAGAACTCTACCACGGGATCCGCCAGCAGATCGGCGCGCTCGCGATCCCCGAACGCATCCAGTTCGCCCCGGCTCTACCCAAGACCCGCTCGGGCAAGATCATGCGCCGCATCCTCCGCAAGATCGCCGAGGGGCAGAGCGACGGCTTCGGCGACACCTCGACGCTCGCCGACCCGTCTGTCGTCGACGCGCTGGTCAGGAGCCGGGATTCGTGACCGTATCAAGCTGCTCGGACACAATCGAGCACCCGCTTCGTTCAACCGCCATGCGGACCCTCCTGCTTCCCTTGCTGGCGCTGTCGGCCTGCACCGCCGATGCGCCCGCTCCCCCCGGCGCAGACCGGACGATCGACCCGGTCGCTTTCTTCACCGGTCACGCCGAAGGCCGCGCCTCGCTCCAGGAGCTGCTCTCCGGCCCGCGCCCGCTTCAGGTTCACAGTGACGGCCGCGCCGACGGCATGGGCGGGGTCTTCCTCGTCCAGCGCATCGAACAGCAGGACCGCCCCGAACGCACCCGCTCGTGGCATCTGGTCCCCACCGGCCCCGGCCGCTTCACCGGGACGCTGACCGACGCCAACGGCCCGGTCGAGGCGACCGTCGACGGACCTCGCCTGCACATTCGCTATCCGATGAAGGGCGGGCTTGAAGTCGTCCAGACACTGACTCTCGGCCCCGACGGCTCCAGCCTCGACAATCGCATGTCAGTAACCAAATTCGGGCTGCGCGTCGCCCACCTTGAAGAACTGATCCGCAAGACGCGTTAGAACGGCTTGCGGGCTACGCGTCATCCGCTATCCCGTTCCCCGAGGGGAGCATCTATGGCGGCCGAAGCACGAAACACCATGAAACTGGCGCGCGTCATTGCCGCCTCGTCGGCCGGCACCGCGTTCGAATGGTATGATTTTTTCATTTTTGGATCGCTCATTCAGATCATCTCGAAGACCTTCTTTACCGCCCTCCCTCCGACCGCCTCGCTAATCGCCGCGCTCGGCCTGTTTGCCGCCGGCTTCGCCTTCCGTCCGCTCGGCGCGATCCTGTTCGGCAGCCTCGGCGACCGCATGGGCCGCAAAGGCGCCTTCCTCATCACCATCAGTCTGATGGGTGGCGCGACCTTCCTCATCGGCTGCCTCCCTACCTACGCCCAGGCCGGCTGGCTTGCCCCCGCGCTGCTGATCCTTCTGCGTATCTGCCAGGGCACGGCACTGGGCGGCGAATATGGCGGCGCTGCGATCTACGTCGCCGAACACGCTCCCGCCAACGGTCGCGGCTACGCCACCAGCTGGATCCAGTCCTCAGCCGCCTGCGGGCTCCTTGCTGCGCTCGCGGTGATCCTGATAACCCGTACCCTGCTCGGCGAGGACGCCTTCACCGTCTGGGGCTGGCGGATCCCGTTCCTCCTCTCGGCGGTCCTGCTCGGCGTCTCGCTGTGGCTTCGCACCACCCTTAGCGAAAGCCCGGCCTTCGTCGCGCTCCAGGAGGAAGGCAATGTCACCAAGGCCCCGCTCCGCGAAGCCTTCGCCGACCCCACCAGCCTGCGCCAGGTGTCAATCGCCTTCTTCGCCTTTATGTGCGCCCAGGGCGCCGTCTGGTACTCGACCTTCTTCTACATGCAAATCTTCCTCGAGAAGATGGTCGGCCTGCCCGGCAAGACGGTGAACGAGATCGTCATGGTGATCGTGATCGTCTCTGCACCACTGTACGTCCTGTTCGGCTGGCTGTCCGACCGGTGGGGCCGCAGGCCGGTGATGCTAGCCGGCATGATCGTCGCGCTCGTCGCCTACTTCCCCGGCTACCACGCCATCGCGCGCGCCGCGAACCCCGCACTGATCGCCGCGCAGGCCACCACCCCGGTCACTGTCGTCACCGATCCCGCGACCTGTTCGGTCCAGTTCGATCCCGCCGGCACCCGCCATTTCGCCACCGCCTGCGACATCGCCAAAAATGTCCTCGCCGGATCTGGCATTTCGACCCGCGAGACTCGCTCCTCTGACGGCACAACCGCGATCGCCGTCGGCCGCACCCTCCTTCCCGTCCCCGACGGCAGCCACCTCGACGCGAAGGGCCTCAAAGCACTAAAAGCCGTTACCGGCGACCGCCTCAAGGCGGCGCTCACAGCCGTGGGCTACCCGGCCAAGGCCGACGTCACCAATATCGACTGGTTCACGCTGATGGCGTGGCTTCTGCTCTTCACCGTCGCCGCCTGCGCACTCTATGGCCCGATGGCGGCCGCGCTGGTCGAGATGTTCCCAACGCGCGTGCGCTACACCGCTATGAGCCTGCCCTATCATGTCGGCACCGGCTGGATCGGCGGCTTCCTCCCCGTGACCAGCTTCGCCATCGTCGCGATCACCGGCAACCTTTACGCTGGACTCTGGTACGCCGTCGTTTTCACCGCCATATCTATCATCACCTCGCTGCTGTTCCTTAAGGAAACCAGCGGCCAGCCACTCAACTAAGGGGTCAGTCCTTGCGTAACGTCCTTCTCACCAGCCTGCTCGTCTCGACCACCGCTACCGCCCAGACTCCGCCGGTCGCGCCCCCGCGTCCGCACGAAGTGCGCGCTCCCTTTGGCGCGGTCCGCAACGACGAATATTATTGGCTGCGCGACGACAGCCGCAAAAATCCCGAGATGCTTGGCTATCTCAAGGCCGAGAACGCCTACACCGACGCGATGCTGGCGCCGCTGAAACCGCTTCAGGACAAGCTCTATTCCGAGATCACCGCCCGTATCAAACAAAACGACAGTTCGGTCCCGTACCGCGACGGCGGCTATTATTATTACACTCGCTTCACCCCCGGCGCCGACTATCCGATCGTAGCGCGAAAGAAGGGCGCGCTGACCGCCCCCGAGCAAATCCTCCTCGACGAACCCGCCATGGCGAAAGGTAGCGGCTATTTCGCCGTCTCGGGCTTCGAGCCGAGCCGCGACGGTCGCTACCTCGCCTATGCCGAAGACAAGGTCGGCCGCCGCCAGTACGTACTGAGAATCCTCGACACCGCCACCGGCAAGACCCTCGCCGATGCCGTCCCCGACATCGAGCCCGGCATTACCTGGGGATCGCCCAACTCGATCCTCTATGTCGAGAACGACCCCGTCACGCTCCTCTCCAAGCGCATCAAGCTCCACACGCTCGGCACCCTCGCCAGCGCCGACCGCCATCTCTACGAAGAAAAGGACGACACTTTCTACATTGGCGTCAATCGCACCGCGTCGGGCAAATACGTCTGCATCGACGCGAGCGCGACGACCATGACCGAGCAGCGCTGCGCTCCCTTCGGCCGCCCCGAGGCGATGACCGTCATCGCCGCGCGAACGAAGGACGTCCTCTACAACGCCGACAATGCCGCCGGCCGCTGGATCGTTCGCACCAACGCCGGCGTCAAGAATTACCGACTGATGAGCTTCCCCGACGCCGCCTTCGGCAAGCCCTCATCGGGCTGGACCCAACTCTCCAAGCCCGGCGACTTCATCGACGACTTTGCCCCGTTCGACAATTTCACCGCCATCGCCGAGCGCCACGACGGCAACAAGCGCCTCCGCCTTCTCAGCCGGACCGGAAAATCGACCCTAGTCGACGCGAGCGAGCCCGCATACCAGATGTCGCTCTCGGGCAACCACGAGGCCTCGACCCCGTGGGTCCGCTACACCTACGACAGCCTCGTCACCCCGACGACCACGCTCGAGTGGAATGCCGCGACGGGCAAGAGCCGCACCCTCAAGGTCCAGCCAGTCCCCGGCTATGACGCGAAGAATTATGCCACCGAACGGGTCTGGACCACGGCTCGGGACGGCGCACGGATCCCGGTCAGCCTGGTCTATCGCAAGGGCCTCAAGCGCGACGGCACTGCGCCGCTGTTCCAATACGCCTATGGCAGCTACGGCATTTCGACTGAACCGGACTACTCGATCGTGACCACCAGCCTGCTCGACCGCGGTGTGGTATATGCCATCGCCCACATCCGCGGCGGCCAGGAAATGGGCCGCGACTGGTTCGACCAGGGCCACCTCGCCAGGAAGCAGAACAGCTTCAATGATTTCGTCGACGTCACCCGCGATCTCGTCGCCAAGGGCTATGCCGCCAACGGCCGTGTCGCCGCGCGCGGTGGCAGTGCGGGCGGCCTGTTGATGGGCGGCATCGCCAACCAGGCGCCGTCCGACTATGCCGTGATCGTCGCGCAGGTTCCCTTCGTCGACGTGCTGACGACCATGCTCGACTCCTCGATTCCGCTCACCACCAACGAATATGACCAATGGGGCAACCCCGCTAACGAGGCCGACTACAAGGTCATGGCCGCCTACAGCCCCTATGATAACGTCGCCCGCCAAGCCTATCCCGCGATGTTCGTCTCGACCGGCCTGTGGGACAGTCAGGTCCAATATTACGAGCCCGCCAAATGGGTCGCCCGCCTCCGCGCGCTGAAGACCGACCGCAACCCGCTGCTGTTCCGCGTCAACATGGAAGCCGGCCACGGCGGCAAGTCCGGCCGCTTCCGCAGCTACCGCGATCAGGCCGAGATGACCGCCTTCGTGCTCGACAGGCTCGGTATCAAGCAGTGAGAACGGTTACCGCCGATCCGGGGCGATCCGCGACCGCTTGACCGTCATCGCCTCGTGAAGCCGCGCGATCGCCGCGCTGCCCGTGTGCTCGAACAACGCCGGGAACAGCGCTTGGGTTAAGCGGCGAGATCGACTATCTCCTCAAGACTGTCGCCCGCGACATCGCCGACTACGACCGCATCTACCGCAAGCTGACCAAGGTCGCCGACCTCCATGACGTGACCTCGTCCTTCGTCATGGAGGAGATCAAGTCGACGACGAGTTTGCCGCTATTCGACTAGCAAGATCGGACGTGGCGCTAGCTGTGGTGACATCGTTAGGCTGAGGCAAAGTGACAGAGCAAGCTTGCGCATCGACCGGCTCCGGTGAAGCTATGAGCGGTCGAGATTCACGCACACCAGTGAATATCGATCGGCTGCTCGCATTCCGCTAGCACCCGTCCGATCGGCAGCTTCGAGCTATGCCCATCCTCGATCGCCTGTTCGAGCAGGTCGCGCTTCTTCAGGCCCTTGATCGTGATCAGGATCGTCCGCGCCTGCAGGATCGCCGCGCGGGTCAGCGTGACGCGCGCAACGGGGGCCTCGGGCGGTAGCGGGTCGGGCATCACCCCGACCATCCGCCGCGCCTTGGGTGCATCGAGCGCCGCCTCGAGGTCGGGCCCCGCGAAGATCGACGCGGTATGTCCGTCCTCGCCCATCCCGAGCCACACCAGATCCGGCGGCCACGGCAAATCCTGCAGTCGTGCGTCGGCGGAATTGCCGGCCAGCTTGTAATCGGCGATCGGCGCAGTGATCGGAAAGACGCGTGCGCCGGTCGGCAGGAACGCCTTGGCAATCCCGCGCACGTTCGACAGGTCATTGTCCATCGCGACAAGCCGGTCGTCACCGGGGAAAATGGTGACCTTCTTCCAGTTCAACTTGGTCTTCACCAGTTCGGCGAAGATCGGCTGGGGGGTCGATCCGCCGGGGAAGGCGAGCAATGCCGATCCGCGCGCATCCAAGGCGCTCCCGATGATGAACCCGATATCGCCAGCAACCGCGGCGGCCATCTCCTCGGGCGAATCATAGTCCCAGAATTCGGCTTCGATCATCGCACTACTCCCTGACGTCGGACGCGGTATAGCGAATGGCCTGCCAACGGCAACGCGGGTCGCGGGTCGCGGGTCGCGGGAGAGACGTATGAAGAGCAGGAAGTACGACAGGAAGCTCGCCGAACTGGACGTCGAGCTGGTCCAGATGGCGCATTGGGCGAAGGTCACCGGCCAGCGCATCCTGATCGTCATCGAGGGCCGCGACACCGCCGGAAAGGGCGGCGCGATCGACGCGATCAAGGAGCATATCAACCCGCGCGACTGTCACATCGTCGCGTTCGGCAAGCCCCCGCGCGTGCTCGGCACGCAGGCGTATCTCAAACGCTACGCCACCCGCCTCCCCGCTCCGGGCGAGATCATGCTGTTCGACCGCAGTTGGTACAACCGCGCCGGGGTCGAGCGGATCATGGGCTTCTGCACCGAGAAGCAGGCAACAGACTTCCTTGCCGCGGTCCCCGAGTTCGAGAAGGGCCAAGTCGGCGACGGCATCTTGCTGTTCAAATACTGGCTGTGTTGCGATCAGGAGACGCAGGAAGCGCGCTTCGCCGAGCGCCTCGCCGACCCACTCAAGCAGTGGAAACTGTCCCCGATCGACCTCGCCGCGCGCCAGCATTACGACGACTATACGGTCGCTCGCGAGGCGATGCTTAAGGCCACCCACACCCCCCACGCACCATGGACCCTAGTTGACTTCAACGACCAGAAGCTCGGTCGGCTGACCCTGATCCGCAACCTCCTCGACCGCATGCCCGACATGCGCATCAACCTAGAGTTGCCGATTTTTAGCGAGCTCAAGAACGCGCCCTCGAAGGAGCGCTACGCCTCGCTGGAACCGATCGAGCCGTGGCCGCCGTCGAAGAAGAAGAAGAAGAAGAAGGACTGATTTTTTCCTGTCCTACAACCCCCCGATTGTGAGACCATCGTCTGAGCATGAAGAGTTGGGGCGTACGGCCGGATCCCCGGCAAGAATGATGGCGCGATGAAGGCGTTGAGGGGCGGACTTTAGACTGACCTTTCAGACGCCGCTGCCCCTTGATCAATCTGCATGATCCGCTATAGACCATAGCGCAGCGGGTTCGCCCGGCGCATCCGTCCGAGACAGTCGCTGGAGGTTTCCTCCTTAATTTGCGACCGAGGCGGGGACAGGAATTCGGGTAGTCTCGAGCTACCGGGCGTTGCGAACCAAGCGACGCCATTGATCCAGCCCCCACGGACTTTCGTTCCTCGTCGCTCACGCGGCGGGGTTTTGTGAAGCTTGGTTCGCGCACCTGTGCTGGCCAAACCAAGGAGTTGGCATGGATCGTTCGCAAAAGGCGGATCTGGTTGCCGAACTGAAGAGCGTCTTCTCCGAGACCAGCGTGGTGGTTATCACCCGCAATCTCGGCCTGACGGTGGCACAGTCCACCGACTTGCGCCTGAAGATGCGCGACGCCGGCGCCCAGTTCAAAGTCGCTAAGAACAAGCTGGCCGTCATCGCCCTCGAGGGCACGCGCTACGGACCGATCAGCGAGCTGCTGACCGGCCCGACCGCGCTTGCTACCTCGATCGACCCAGTTGCGGCCGCCAAGGTCGCAGTGGAGTTCGCCAAGACCAACGCCAAGTTGGAAATCGTTGGCGGCGCGATGGGTGACACGTTGCTCGACGTTGCTGGGGTCATGGCACTCGCCGCGCTCCCCTCGCTGGACGAGCTGCGCGCGAAGCTCATCGGGCTTGTCCAGGCACCGGCGACCAAGATTGCCCGCACGATCAACGAACCGGGTGCCCAGCTGGCACGCGTGTTCGGAGCTTATGCGGCCAAGCAAGCGGCATAGTTTCTTCGTTTCGTTTCAACGCATTGGGGCGCTGCCCCGCACAGGAGTTTAACATGGCTGACATCAACTCGCTGGTCGACCAGCTTTCGGCGCTGACCATTTTGGAAGCCGCCGACCTCGCCAAGGCGCTCGAAGAGAAGTGGGGCGTTTCGGCGGCCGCCGCTGTCGCTTCGGCCGGTCCCGCCGCTGCCGCTGGTCCGGAAGTCGAAGAGCAGACTGAATTCGACGTGATTCTCACCGGCGACGGTGGCAAGAAGATCAACGTCATCAAGGAAGTCCGCGCGATCACTCAGCTTGGTCTCGGCGAAGCCAAGGCGCTCGTCGAAGGCGCGCCCAAGCCGATCAAGGAAGGCGTCAACAAGGCCGAAGCCGAGAAGATCAAGGCGCAGATCGAAGCCGCCGGCGGCACGGTCGAACTCAAGTAAGCCTTTCGCTTCGGCGAAAACAGTTTTGCGGCTGTCTTGAAGCAGTCGTGATCGGGAAGGGCGGCTCCGCAAGGGGTCGCCCTTTTCCGTTCAGCCAATCCAGCACCGCTTCGACGAATTGAACCATCCGCGCAACGAGGGGTTGGTAGCCCGGGTCGTAACGCGACCCAAGTTTCGTTACCTGCTAGGAAGCTGAATGAATGCCTCGCCGCCGGTACTCGGCATGGTGCCGACCCGGTCTCGTGCAGCGCTGCTTGAGCCCTACCAATTCGATGCGCTGCTCGACGATCCGCGGCTGACCGCGCTGACCGACTTCGCCGCCGCGCTGTGCGAAGCGCCTGCGGCGTTCGTCAGTCTGGTCACCGACGAGGTACAATGGTTCGTCGCGCGCAGCGGCACGGTGGATCGCACCAGCCCGCTCGAGCGAGGTTTCTGCGTTCACGCGCAACAGGGCGACAGCGTGCTGGTCGTGCCCGACGCGGCGCAGGACCCCTATTTCGCAGAAAACCCGATCGTCAGGGGCCCGCCCTATGTCCGTTTCTACGCTGGCGCGCCGCTGCGTTCGACCGATGGCGAACAGCTCGGTGCGCTGTGCGTCATCGACTCAAACCCGCGCGAAAGGCTGACCGACCTCCAAGAGAAGGGCCTCAAGACCCTCGCCCAGGCGGTGATGACTCTCTTTGAAACGCATCGCGCACTGATTGCCCAAACCGACCAGACCCGTCGCGCGCGTGGCGAGCGCGATGATCGCGAGCAGCAATTCTCGATCCTCGCCGACAGCATGCCACAAATGGTCTGGTCGACGCTGCCCGACGGGTTCCACGATTATTACAACGCTCGCTGGTACGAGTTCACTGGGGTCCCCAAAGGGTCGACCGACGGCGAGGGCTGGAACGACATGTTCCACCGCGACGATCAGGAACGCGCGTGGGCCAAGTGGCGTGCCTGCCTGGCGAGCGGTGGCCCCTATGAAATCGAATATCGCCTGCGCAATGCTGCTGGTAACTACCGCTGGGTGCTCGGCCGCGCGTTGCCAATGCGCAACAAGGAGGGCCAGATCGTCCGCTGGTTCGGCACCTGCACCGACATCCACGATCAAAAGATCGCCTCGGAACAGCGCGAGCTTATCACCCAGGAACTGAGCCACCGAATTAAGAACATCTTCTCGGTAATCAGCGGCCTGATCAGCGTGTCGAGCCGCGAGCACCCCGAGATCAAGCCCGTCGCCGACGACCTTCGCAACCGGGTAATGGCGCTTGGCAAAGCGCATGATTTCGTCCGCCCGCATGGCGGGACACCGCGCCCGCAGCGCGATCAGTCCAGCCTGCACGAGATGCTCAAGGCATTGCTTGCGCCCTATCAGTCGGGCGCGGGCGAGCGCATTGTCATCAGCGGCGACGATCCGGGCATCGACGACCGCTCGGCGACTCCGCTGGCGCTGCTAATCCACGAACTGGGCACCAATGCCGCCAAATATGGGGCGCTTTCCAGCGAGCATGGCGTCGTCGCGCTGACCTGCCGCATCGAAGGCGATTGCACGATCCTCGAGTGGCAGGAAACCGGCGGGCCAAAGGTCATCGGGCATTCGGCCGCCGGCTTCGGTTCGCGGCTGATCGCGATGAGCGTCGAGCAGCAACTTGGCGGCACAATCGAACGTGACTGGCTCGAAGACGGGCTTAGAGCGATCGTGATAATCCCGACGACGGCAGTCCGCCGACCCTGACGCCCCTTAAACGGTAGCGAACAGGGTGATCTCGGGATGAACCGGGTCGTTGGCCTGCCTGCCAACCGCCGCTAGCTCGGCCGCGGCACGGATCGCCGAATCGCTGAACGGCTTGAGGATATAGCCGATAGCGGTGTTGGCGACCGGATCGATCTGCGCAGGGTTGGCAGTGAGATAGACCACCTTGGTGTCATGGCGATCGACGAGCTCGCAGGCGATCGTGGGTCCGGTCTGACCATCGCGCAGGTTGATGTCGATGAAGGCGATGTCAGCCGTCTGGCCGTGCCGCAGAGCGGTTTCGCGGTCGGCGGCGATCGCAGTCACATAGTAACCGGCGTCCATCAGAATCCGCTCGATGTCCAGCGCGACGAGAATTTCGTCCTCAACGATCAAAATCGCCTTTGCCACGTCATACCTTTGTAAAAGAGGCCAACCCGATCCCCGTGCGCTAGGGTGAGCAAGTGTCTCGCAGTCGTGCATTGCAACGGACGCGCGCCGAATGTTCTGTACCGATATCCCAACGAACCGGGCGCCCCGTGGCTGCGACACGTGCCACGTCGGCCCCCAATCCCTGAGGTCGGCACGGGCCCTTAACGCCACACTGACCCGCGAACTTCTAAAACACCCCCTTTTCTTTTTGGTTCCAAGCGCTATATAATCTGTCCACCCAAAACACCTCGGCTCCGTCCGCACCCTTTCGTGCGCCCGGGGCTTTTTCCTGCCTTCTCCGGGACAGGGCCCGAACCGCGCACGGGCCGCACGCATGGAGAAGGAAATCAGGAAGCAAGCGCTCCGACCTTCTCGCCCCGGCCCGCCCGGGGTCCAGCCTCGGCCACCGGCCTCCGGTGATCGAGCAACAGCGCAGGAACTCACATGGCTACCAAAGCGATCGACCTGACCTCTACGGCGCCGCGCCCGACCAATCCGCGCCGCATCCGCAAGATCTTCGGGAACATCCACGAAATTAGCGAGATGCCAAACCTGATCGAGGTCCAGCGCGAATCCTATGAGCAGTTCCTTCGCTCGGACGCGTCCATCGGCTACGTCTCGGGGCTCGAAAAGACGCTTCGTTCGGTCTTCCCGATCCAGGATTTCGCCGGCACCGCGCATCTCGACTTCGACCGCTACGAGCTCGAGCATCCCAAGTTTGACACCGACGAGTGCCGCCAGCGCGGGCTGACCTATGCCGCGCCGATGAAGGTCACGCTGCGCCTGACCAGCTTCGAGATTGATCCCGACACTGAAGCCAAGTCGGTGATCGATATCAAGGAGCAGGACGTCTACATGGGCGACATGCCGCTGATGACGCGCAACGGCACCTTCATCATCAACGGCACCGAGCGCGTCATCGTCAGCCAGATGCACCGGAGCCCGGGCGTTCTGTTCGACCATGACCGCGGCAAGACCCATTCGTCGGGCAAGTTCCTGTTTGCCGCACGCGTCATTCCGTATCGCGGTTCGTGGCTCGACTTCGAGTTCGACGCCAAGGACATCGTCAACGTCCGCATCGACCGCAAGCGCAAGTTGCCGGTGACCGCGCTGCTCCATGCGCTCGGCCTGTCGAGCGAGGAGATCCTCAACCAGTTCTACAACAAGGTAGTCTACGTCCGGGGCTCCAATGGCTGGCAGATCCCCTATGTGTCCGAGCAGTGGCGCGGGCAGAAGCCGGTCCATGACGTGATCAACGCCGACACCGGCGAAGTCATGTTCAAGGCGCACGAGAAGATCACCCCGCGCACCGCCAACAAGGCGGCCAAGGACGGCCTCGCCAACCTGATCATCCCGACCGAGGAAATCTTCGGTCGCTTCTCGGCCTATGACCTCGTTAACGAGGCGAGCGGCGAGATTTACGTCGAGGCTGGTGACGAGATTTCGGCCGAAAATCTCGAGAAACTCGACAAGGCCGGCACCGACCGGCTCGAGCTGCTCGACATCGACTATGTCAACACTGGCCCGTGGATTCGCAACACGCTCAAGGCCGACAAGTCGGAAGACGGCGACAGCGCTCTTTCCGACATCTACCGCGTCATGCGCCCCGGCGAACCGCCGACCCGTGAGACCGCCGATGCGCTGTTCTACGGCCTGTTTTTCGATTCCGATCGCTACGACCTGTCAGCGGTCGGCCGCGTCAAGCTCAACATGCGCCTCGGCCTCGACGTCGAGGACACCGTCACCATCCTTCGCCGCGAGGACATTCTTGCGGTCATCCAGGAGCTGGTCAATCTCAAGGACGGCAAAGGCGACATCGACGATATCGACAACCTCGCCAACCGCCGCGTGCGCTCGGTCGGCGAGCTGCTCGAGAACCAGTATCGCGTCGGCCTCTTGCGCATGGAGCGCGCGGTCAAGGAGCGCATGTCGAGCGTCGATGTGTCGACGGTCATGCCCAACGACCTCATCAACGCCAAGCCGGCGGTTGCCGCGGTGCGCGAATTCTTCGGCTCGTCGCAGCTGTCGCAGTTCATGGATCAGACCAACCCGCTGAGCGAAGTCACCCACAAGCGCCGCGTTTCGGCGCTCGGGCCAGGCGGTCTGACACGTGAGCGCGCCGGCTTCGAAGTCCGCGACGTTCACCCGAC
>JANMWM010000232.1:0-2085 GCA_031394005.1 Sphingomonas sp. | reverse complement strand
TGACACCGAAGCCGATCCGCTACGTGGTCAATACGCATTACCACGCGGATCATGTCGGGGGCGATGCCGTGCTTCGGGCTGCTGGCGCGATCATCATCGCGCATCGCAATGTGCACGGTTGGGTGCGGACCGAAAATCTTCATCTGTTCGGAGCGCATCCATCGCCTCGCATCGAGGCGATGATCAAGGTGCTCGCCCTACCGGATGTGACGACCGACCAAGAACTGACGATCTGGCTCGGCAAACGCAAAATTCTGATCCAGCCGGTGCTCGGCCATACCGGGGGCGATTTGATTGTCACTGTCCCCGATGCAAAGACCGTGTTCTGCGGTGACATATTGTGGCGCCATGTTTCGCCCAATATCATCGACGGCGATGTTGCCAGTTGGATCAGCACGTTAGCCAAGATGCAGCATGCGGTAAACGCCAGCGACGCCTTTTTCGTACCCGGACATGGTGGAGTGGCGACGGTAAAAGACGTCTCCGACTTCCAACGCTACCTTGGAGATTTGAGCACACTTGTGGGCCGCGAGCGCGATCGTGGCCTGTCGGGCAAGGCTTTAGTTGACGCCGCGCTTCCCGAGTTGACCAAGCAACATGGCGATTGGGACGCGTTCGCCTACTTTGCGCCGCTCGAGCTTGGGTACATGGATGACGAACTGGCAGGTCGGAAGCGTCGTCCGCAACCTGTCGCGGATTAGCGTGGAAGGCCCACTTCTAGCCGTTCCCGGTGACGACGGCGGACGCTGCAAGCTGCCAGTCGGCTATCGCCCCAATTCCTGTCGTTCGGGAAGAGCGAAACGGACGCTGCGAGCGGACCGTCCGTTACCGACCCGGTTCCGGACCGATCGCGTCCTTTAAACCAAGACCCGTTTCACACGCGAGCCGCAGCGCAACTACATCCGCTTGTGACCCGCCTTGTACAGCCGGATCACCTGACGGTGCCGCTCGTGCAACGCCGAATTGCACAATTCGCGCGCATCTGCTTCCATCACAAAAAGTAACAGAATGAACGACGGTAATCATCTTATATCCGTGCCTAGTCTATAAGATGCATGGACCTGATCCTGGAGAAGTAATGCCGCACGAGCCGCGGCCTTGCAGTCGTACCGAAGGCCCTGCTCACTGCAAAAGTCCGGCCATCGACCCGTTTGTTGCCAGATCCTGGCTAGCCCCATCCGTGCGGCAAACGTCATGAAGCGGGGATCGGCGCGAAATGGCGCGAGAGCGACCGCGAACCAGCTGCTTTCCGGAAATGACGACGTGGGTACGTTGGCTGCCAAGCGGTAGGCGGCGTCGATCTGACCGAGCATTGCCAGTACCTGCACCCGGTCGACCGAGCCGCCGCCGCGTGGCGATGCTTCGACCTGGCGAATGGCCTCGGCTTTGGTGGTGGCCGATGGCGCGATACGCCACTGGAGGAACGCGCGCCGGAACGGCAACCGGTCTTCGCGGTTTTTCGCCTCACGGGCATCAAGTAGCTTAAGCGCTTTGACCGGATCACCTAGCGCGAATTCGAACTGGAGCGTCACGCCCTCGAACCACGGGTGATGGGGCCAGTAACGCTGGGCAAGGGCGAGATCGTCGCGCGCCGCGGCTCGATCGCCAAGCATTGCTTCGCCTTCGATCTGCTTGATGATCGGCCCCGGCAGGAAATATTCGCGCTGAAAGCCGAGTTTGGCTTCGACCAGCGCGTCCCGGAGCCGACCGACACCGGCGAGCGAGTCATAGCGAAAGGAATGGATCATTGGCTCTTTCGGGTCCGCAGTCATCCCCCGCGCTGCCATCGCATCCTGCTCAATCCATTGCGGTGCGGTGTCCATCGTTAGCATCAGCGCGCCGTACGCCAGCCCCTCGTGCGGGTTGAGCGCCAGCGCGAGCAGGGCGTAGTGCCGCGCGCGCGCAATCGCCGCTAGCCGCAGTTCAGTCGGGAGGTCTTCAGAAGCCAATATGTAATCGGTGGCATATTCCGCCCATCCCCGCGCAAATCCCGGTGCGCGACTCGTGATCAGCGCTGCGAAGCGAACCGACTCGTCGCCACTGCGGGCAAGCGTGTCGGTGTGCGCCAGCGACAGTCGCGCCAGT
>JANMWM010000179.1:0-7230 GCA_031394005.1 Sphingomonas sp. | reverse complement strand
CGGGCTTGACCAGCGTCTCGACGGTGCCTGCGGGAAGCTTGGCGAAGGCGGCGTTGGTCGGCGCGAAGACCGTGAACGGGCCCTTCGAGTTGAGCGTGTCGACGAGGCCAGCGGCCTTGACCGCTGCGACCAACGTGGTGTGGTCACGCGAGTTGACCGCGTTGGCAACGATCGTCTTGCTTGAATACATGGCGGCGCCGCCGACCATCGGATTGTGGGCGGTGGCGGGGACGGCGATCAGCGCCAGCGCGGCGGTGACGGCAAGGAAAGCGGTTTTCATCGAGGCAAACTCCTGTTGTGCTTCAGAGGATGAAGCTGGTGGAGTTACGCAAGCCCGGCGGCCACGGATGCAGTTAAACTTTGCTGAGCGAGCCGCTGGCGACGACTGGGCCGGTCGGCACGCCGGTGGGGGAGCCGCCGATCGGCTCAAACGAGATGGCGAGGGTTGTGCCGGCGGGGATTTCCTGGGTAGTTTTAGCCTCGGCGACGACGGTGTTGCCGACGACGTGAAACAGGCCGAGCGGGACGGGGGAGCGGCCGGTGGTGATCGCCCACAGCTGGGCGCTGTGGCCCGCCGGAATCGGCATCGGGCCGGGCATGCGGACCATCTTCTGCGCTGGATCATAGTAAGCGGCGAGCGGGGCGGTCTTGCCATCGGACAGCGCCATGGCGGCAACCATCTGAGCCTGGGGAGCGATCATCGGGGTGGTTGCGGGACGGAGGACGACGACCCCTGCCAGCGCGGCGGCGGCGAGGCTCGAGGCGAGCGCGAGCGGGCGCCAGAAGCCGGGCGAGGGCGCAGCGCGAGCGGCGCGGCGGTCGAGGTGGGCCTCGATCCGCTCGGCGACGGCGGCGGGGGGAACGTGCTCCTGGCTGCCAGCGAAGAGGGTCGCGAAATGCTCGCGCCAATGTTGGACCTCGCGCGCGAAGGAGGGATCGGCGAGCTGGCGGCGCAGCCCGGCGGCACGGTCGTCGCCCTCGAGCAGGCCGAGCGCGAGCTCGGCGGCGGCGAGGTCGGGATCGGGCGGGAAGAACGCGTCAGTCGGCTGCATCGAGGCAGTCCTTCAAACGGAGGAGGCCGCGGCGGACCCAGCTTTTCATCGTGCCGAGCGGGACCGCCTGGCGCTCGGCGAGCTCGGCGTAGGTCAGGCCGTCGAAGAAGGCGGTGCGGATGGCGCTGCGCTGTTTCTCGTCGAGCGCGTCGAGGCAAAGATGGAGGGCGCGAGTACTTTCGTCCTGGAGCAGCATGTCGATCGCGCTGGCGCGGTCGTCGGCGATGTCAGGGGCCTCGTCGAGCGGGGTCGAAGGCGCGCGGCGGGCCGAGCGGCGCCAGTCGATCGCGCGATTGCGGGCAATCGTCGCCAGCCAGCTGATCGGACTCGCGCGGCCCGGCTCGAAGGCGCCGGCCCGCTTCCAGATGGTGAGATAGACGTCGCTCAACACTTCCTCCGCAGCGGCCCGGTCGTTGCAGATACGAAGGATCACGCCGAAAAGCTTCGCAGAGGTCAGGTCGTAGACGGTGCGAAAGGCGGAACGGTCCTCGCGCCCGGTGGCGACAAGCGCTTCGACCAGCGCCGCGCGGGCGGCGGGATCGGCGACGGGGCGGGTGATGGAAGCGTCCACGAAGGACTGCCTATCGCGATGCTGTTGCGGCGGCAATGGCTTCAGTGGCGATGCGTTCAAAGACGGGGCCGGTGGGGAAGCCAGCGTCGAGCCATTGCTGTTCGATGGCTTTGAGGGTGCGGGCAACGATCGGACCCTGGGGGAGGCCGCGCGTGATGAGTTCGCCGCCCGAGAGGGGCAGGCGGGGCAGCGGCCAGTTGGTGAGGGTGGTGGCGTCGGCGGGATGGCCGGCAAGGAGCAGGCGATCGATCGCGGACTGGGTGCCGAGGCGGTAGGCGTGGGCTTGCGGTGTGCCGAGGTTGGTGGGGTCGGCAGCCTGGGCGAGGCGCTTGCGGGCTTTAAGGGAGAGTTTGAGGCGCGCGCCAATTTTCTCGGCCTTGAGCGCGTCGCGCGGGAGGAGCGCGGCGAGGCGGCGCAGGGGGTCGCAGGGGATGGCGGCGGCCTGTTCGGCAGAGAGGAGGGCGGCGAGGGGGGAAGTGTCTTCGATCTCGGGAAGGACCGGGCGAAGGATGCCGTGTTCGACCATGACTGCGACGGTCGCGAGCGGGTTGGGGAGGGCGAGGAGCTTAAGCAGTTCGTCGGCGATTCGCTCGCGCGACAGAGCCATCAAATCGTTGGCGCGGGCGGCGCAGGCGGCGACTGCTTGGGCGTCGGGCGCACCGGTAGCGAAGCGGGCGTGGAAGCGGAAAAAGCGCAGGATCCGCAGGTGGTCCTCGGCGATTCGCTCGAGCGGCAAGCCGATGAAGCGGACGTGGCGCGTGGCGAGGTCGGCGAAGCCGTGACCGGCGGGGTCGAATACCTCACCGCTGAGCGGGTCGGCGTAAAGCGCGTTGATGGTGAAGTCGCGGCGCGCGGCGTCGGCGGCCCAGTCGTCGGTGAAGCCGACGGTGGCGCGGCGGCCATCGGTGGCGAGGTCCGAGCGCAGCGTGGTGATCTCGACGACGGTGCCCGACGCGATCGCGGTGATGGTGCCGTGGGCGAGGCCGGTCGGGACCGATTTGATGCCGGCCGCATCGAGCCGGGCGATGACGTCGGTGGGAACGAGGCGGGTGGCGAGGTCGAGGTCGGCGACTTCCAGTCCGAGGGCAAGATCGCGGACGGCGCCGCCGACTAAGCGAGTCGCGCCTCGACCGGCGTCGAGTGCGTCGACCAGGAGGCGCATGCCCGGCCGGTCGAGCCAGGCCGCGGGATCGAGCTTCACGTCAGGCGTCGCGAGAGGTTGACGAGCATTGCCGCGGTCGCCCCCCAGATGCGGTGGCCGTTCCAGTTGATCTGGGTGTAGCATCGCTGGCGGCCATCCAACTCGACGGTCTGGCGAAGCTGGTTGGCGGGATCAAGGACGAAGGCGAGCGGAGCTTCGAACCAGTCGTCGACCTCGACCGGATCGGGTTTGATCGGCAGGTTGGGAGGGATGACCCCGACGACGGGGGTAACGCGGTAGTTGGTGATCGTGCGGTAAGGATCGCCAAGGCCGCAGAGGGTGACGTGCGCTGGATCAATCGCGAGTTCTTCCCATGCTTCGCGAAGAGCGGTGTGGGCGGGATCGCGGTCGTCGGGGTCAACCTGCCCGCCGGGGAAGGCGACTTGGCCACCGTGGGCGCGCATCGCTTCGGGGCGGACGATGAACAGGACGCCGGGTTCAGGGCGATCGGTGACGGCGACGAGGACGGCGGCTTCGCGCGTGTTCCCGGTAAGCTCGTCGCCGCCAAGGTCGCCGGTCGAGATGTCGGCGGGGGCGGCGAGGGCGATCGCGGCGGTAAGGCGAAGGGCGAGGGTCACGCCGCGCTCTCGCCGAGTGCGAAGAAGACGCCGTCGGACCAGATGCCGGGCGGGTCGCTGGCTTCCGCCAGGGCGATTTCGGCGAGTTCGTAATAGAGCGGACGCGAGAGCTCGGCCTCGAGCCCACCGCGGACGAGGACCCGCGGGGAAGCGCCGTTGGGGGTCTCGACGAGGGTCAGGGGGTGCGCCGGACCGACGATGAGGGCGTCGGCGCGGTCGATTTCGAGCGCGATTCGGCGGTCTTTGCTGCTTCCTTCGCTGGTCAGGGCGATGGCGCGAAACGGGGTCGACTCGACGGCGATGGCGAGGCGCTCGGCGGGGGTAACGAGGACAAAGCTGCCGTCGGGCTCGCGGCGGAGCACGGTCGCGAACAGGTGGACTATCGCCTCGCGCCCGATCGGCTCGCCGCGATAGGTCCAGCGGCCGTCGCGGTGGATGACCATCTCGCTGTCGCCGCAATGCTCGGGGTGCCACTGTTCGACGGGGGGAAGAGTGCGGCCGGAGATGGCCTCGACGAGCGCGGCGAGCGAGCGGCCTTCGAGGGTCACTGGGGGGCGGGTCTCGGGCATCTCGGCTCGTCTTACCGCCGAGCAGCCGGGCAATCCAGCCTTGCGCGGCGGCGGCGGCGGCGGCAGGGCGGGGCGATGAGCGGAGCCGAACGAACTGCGATCGTCACCGGGGCGGGGAAACGCGTCGGCGCCGAGCTTGCGCGCGCGCTGCTGACCGATGGATGGCGGGTGGTGGCGCATGTCCACCACGAGGATGATGCGGTGCCTGAGGGGGCAGTGCGAGTCGTCGCCGATCTGGTACAGCCAAACTGCGGCGCCGCGATCATCGCGGCGGCGGGGGCCGCGCCCGAACTGCTGGTAAACAATGCCGCGCGCTTTGCCAGCGACGGGTTCGGAAGCTTCTCGGCGGGCGAGTTCGACTCGCACATGGCGGTCAATGTCCGTGCGCCGGCAGTGCTGATCGAGTCGTTTGCGAGGGTCGCTCCGCGTGGAAGCCTGATCGTCAATTTGCTCGACGCGAAGCTCGCCGCGCCGAATCCCGATTTTCTGAGCTATACCCTGTCAAAGCAGGCATTGGCGGGGCTGACCGAGCTGGCTGCGCGGGCACTGGCGGGACGGGGAATCAGGGTCAACGCAATCGCGCCGGCGCTGATGTTGCCCTCGGGGGCGCAGGGCAAGGCGAATTTCGCCGCGGTTCACTCGCTTAACGCGCTCGGACTCGGTATCGAACCCGGCGACGTGGTGCGCGCGCTTCGCTACCTCGTCGACGCTCGAACCACGACCGGCGAAGTAATGACGATCGACGGCGGTCAGCGCTTCCTGCAACTCAATCGCGACGTCCAATATCTGGAGATAAAATGAGCGAAGTGGTGAAACTCGACGGTCTGGTGCCAGTGCGGATCAAGGTGCGGCAGAGCCGGATCATGCTCGACCGGCTCGAGGTCATGACCGACATTGGTTTCCACGAGTTCGAGGTTGGCACGCCGCAGAGGCTGCTGATCACGGTCGAGCTGTGGCTCGACGCGCTCGAGGCACCGGGGAGCGATGATCCCGGGGAGGCCTGGGACTATGACTTCCTTCGCGAGGAGATTCGGCGGATCGCCTCGTCGCGGCGGTTCAACCTCCAGGAGACGCTGTGCCATGCCCTGTTCGAACGGTTCGCGGCGATGCACGGGGTCGCTGACCTGCGCGTCGCGAGTTCGAAACCCGACATTTACCCGGATGCCGCCGGGGTCGGAGTCGAAATCGCCTCGTTCGGACGATAAGTGGGGAATCGCGCAGTGGCATGTCGGATCTGGAACAAAATCGGTTGCGGCACCATTGAGCGTTCATTAATGACAAGCCCTCTCGATTTGATGATATGATGAATCATCGGGCCGGGAATAATCCGGATCAGGGCGCATCAAGGCCCGATTCGACCGTGGAACCCCACGGCCACACGAGGAGAGTTGCGGCTTAATGTCATACGCAAATCGCAAGCAGATGAGCTCCAACCGGACGGCGTCGATCATCGTCGTGGCGCTGCTGCACGTCGTCCTCGGCTATGCATTGGTGACAGGCCTTGCCTACAACGTCATCAAGAATGCAGCGAGCGATCTCAAGACGTTCGACGTGACCGAGCCGCCGCCGCCGCCTGAAGAGAAGCCCCCCCCGGAGAAGCTGCCAAACACGCCGCCACCGCCGCAGGTGGTCGCGCCGCCATCGCTGGTGCGCCTGCCTACGATCGTCTCTCCGATCCAGACGGTGGCGGTCGCACCGCCGTTCGTTCCGACGATTACCGCGCGACCCGCTCCACCAGCCCCGCCAGCGCCGCCAGCGCCGGTGAAGCGCGATTCGGCGCGCGCCAAGGGCAGTCTCGTCGGGCTGTTCTCGTCGGAGGATTATCCCAACTCGGCACTGTCGGCCAGCGAGCAGGGGACGACGGCGGTCCAGTTGACGATCGGGACCGATGGCCGCGTGTCCGGGTGTAACATTACCTCGTCGAGCGGCTCTTCGGCGCTGGATAGTGCGACTTGCAATATTCTGAAGCGTCGCGCCCGATTCAGTCCGGCAATGGACAGCAACGGCCAGCCGACGAGCGATACCTACTCCCAGCGGATTACCTGGAAGGTTCCCGCAGAATAACCGAACCACCTCCGCTTTTCTGAAGGAAGTCTATTATGCAAACTGCAGCTCCCGCCGCCGCTCCGGCAATCGACGCCAATCCCTATGGCCTGTTCCAGGCGCTCCACGAAGGTGGTGTGATTTCCTGGTCGGTGTTCGTGATCCTGGTGATCATGTCGATCGGCACGTTCTACATCATGTTCACCAAGTTGTTGCAGCAGCAGAAGATCATGAACCAAGGCAACAAGGTTCGCTCGAGCTTCTGGAATTCGCCTAGCCTGAAGGATGCCGCGACCAAGCTCGAAGCGCGTTCGGCCTATCGTTCGATCGTCGACGATGCGCTCGTCGCGCAGGACCAGCACGGGAAGCTGACCGATCCGATCGACCAGCATGACTGGATGGCCAACAGCTTGGCCCGCTCGCAGGGCGGCATCATTTCCCGCCTCGGTGAAGGCCTCGCCTTCCTCGCGACGGTCGGTTCGACCGCGCCGTTCATCGGCCTGTTCGGGACCGTCATCGGCATCTATCGCGCGCTGATCAAAATCGGTGCGTCGGGCGATGCGTCGATCACCACGGTTGCCGGCCCGGTCGGCGAAGCGCTAATCATGACCGCGCTCGGCCTGGTCGTCGCGGTTCCCGCGGTGCTCGCATACAACTGGCTAATCCGCCGCAACAAGTCGATCATCGAGGATCTCGCGGCGTTCACCAACGACGTCCATGGCTACATCATGTCGGCCGGTGCGGTGAAGCCGCGCGGCGTCACCGCGGCGACGGGTCCGGCGGTCAAGGGTTCGGCCCAGACCAAGACCAGCGCTGCTCCGACTCAGCCGGGCAGCGAGCCGCTCCGTGCGGGGATGACCTCGACCGGTGCGCAGGCTGACCCGACGAACCGTTAAGCGTATGAAGGCCGGACGGGTGATTTCGTCCGGCCCGAGCTCCTGAAGTATACAAGGAAAGCCACAGCCCATGGCGATGAGCGTAAAGCAAGACGGTGACGACGAAGACGTCCCGATGTCGGACATCAACACCACGCCGCTGGTCGACGTGATGCTGGTGCTCCTGATCATCTTCCTGATCACCGTCCCGGTCGTGCTTCAGACAATCCCGATCAAGCTGCCAGCGGTGCGATATGAGACGACTCAGACCAAGCCCGAGAACGTCTCTTTGACGGTGCGTGGTGCTCCGAGCGGCGCATGCGAAGTGTATTGGATCATGA
>JANMWM010000177.1:0-7120 GCA_031394005.1 Sphingomonas sp. | reverse complement strand
TCGCCCTGGCGGCCCGAGCGGCCCCGCAGCTGGTTATCGATGCGGCGGCTCTCGTGGCGTTCGGTGCCGAGCACGAACAAACCGCCGACGGCGAGCACGCGTGCCTTCTGCTCGGCGACCTCGGCCTTGATGTGGTGATTGCGACGTCGCGCTCGGAACCGGCGGGGACGTCCTTCAGCTCGTCCTCGATACGAAATTCAACGTTGCCACCGAGTTGAATGTCGGTGCCGCGGCCAGCCATGTTAGTCGCGATCGTCACCGCGCCCATCGACCCGGCCTGCGCGACGATATGCGCCTCGCTTTCATGGAATCGGGCGTTGAGTACTTCATGCTGAATGCCGCGCTGGTTAAGGAATTCAGACAGCATTTCCGACTTTTCGATCGACACGGTGCCGACCAGCGTCGGCTGGCCCTTCTCCTTGCGCTTGGCGATCTCGTCGGCGATTGCGGCGAACTTGTCGGTGATATTCTTGTAGAATTCATCGTCTTCGTCGACTCGCAGGACGTCGACATTGGTCGGGATCGAGACGACGTTCATCTTGTATATGTCGAAAAATTCGGGCGCTTCGGTCAGCGCGGTGCCGGTCATCCCCGACAGTTTCGGATACATGCGGAAGAAATTCTGGAAAGTGATCGAGGCAAGCGTCTGATTCTCGGGCTCGATGGCGACAGCTTCCTTTGCCTCGACCGCTTGGTGGAGCCCGTCAGACCAGCGCCGGCCGTCCATCATCCGGCCGGTAAACTCGTCGATGATGACGATCTTGCCGTCCTTCTCGATATAATCGATGTCGCGCTTGAACATCTTGTTGGCCTTGAGCGCCTGGTTGAGGTGGTGAACGACCTGGGTGTTCATCACGTCGTAAAGGTTGGCGCCCTCGATCAGCCCCTGCGCCTCGAGCATGCGCTCGGCCTTTTCGGTGCCTTCCTCGGTCAGGACGATCGACTTCTGCTTCTCGTCGAGCTCGTAATCACTTTCGACCAAGGTCTTCACGATCGCGTCGGTGCTCATGTAGAGCTCAGACTTGTCGTCAGTCGGGCCAGAAATGATCAGCGGCGTGCGGGCTTCGTCGATCAGGATCGAGTCGACCTCGTCAACAATCGCGAAATTATACGGCCGCTGGACCATCTGCTCGCGGGAATATTTCATATTGTCGCGAAGATAATCGAAACCGAGTTCGTTGTTGGTGCCGTAGGTGATATCGCTGTCGTAAGCGGCCTTGCGCTCCTGATCGGTGAGGTTGGGAACGACCACACCGACGGTCAGGCCGAGGAAGCGGTGAACCTGACCCATCCACTCGGCGTCGCGCTTGGCGAGATAGTCGTTGACGGTGACGACATGCGCACCCTTGCCCGGCAGCGCATTGAGATAGGAAGCGAGCGTCGCGACCAGCGTCTTGCCTTCGCCAGTGCGCATCTCGGCAATCTCGCCGCGGTGAAGCGTGATGCCACCGATCAGCTGGACGTCGTAATGTCGCTGGCCGAGGGTGCGTTTGGCCGCCTCGCGGACGGTCGCGAAGGCTTCCGGGAGGAGATCGTCAAGCGCCTCGCCATTTGCCAGTCGATCGCGAAAACGCGCCGTCTGGTCGCGCAATTCATCGTCGGACATTGCCAACATCGCCGGCTCGAACGAATTAACCGCGTCGACGGACTTGCCCATTCCGCGGACGTAACGGTCGTTGGACGATCCGAAGATATTTTTGGCAAGGGCGGCAAACATAAACTTCCTCGTGGGAGCGATGGGCGCCGTCTTCGTCACGAAACAGGCGATCGGGCATGACAAATCGCTCGCCTGCTTAAGGGCGAAACTTGAGCCAAGGATGTAGGGTTGGCCCCCGCCTTAGTCAATTCGGGCGGGGGACGGGGCGGTGCTAGAGCTGGGCTTCGATCCACTGCTGTATCTGGCTGCGCGGCGCGGCGCCGACCTTGGTCGCGACCGGCTCGCCGTTCTTGAACAGCAGCATCGTCGGAATGCCACGAACGCCATATTTGCCTGGCGTGTCGGGATTCTCATCAATGTTAACCTTGACGATCTGGATCTTGTCGCCGAGCGCGCCCGCGATTTCCTCGAGCGCCGGGGCGATCATTCGGCACGGCCCGCACCACTCGGCCCAGAAATCGACGAGGACCGGGGTCGAGGACTGCAATACGTCGACGGCAAAGCTCTGGTCGGTGACGGCCTTGGTGCCCATGACGGGAAATCTCCGAGTCTGTGTGTAGACCTAGTATGGGGATCGTTGGGGCTTACCTCAACCGTCGAGTGCAATCAGCGTTGGGACGGCGGTGTAGAGCAAGGCGGCTTCAATCGGGCGATCGGGGAAGATAATCGCGAGGGCGTCGCGGTAGGCGGCGAGCTGGATGTGGTGCGAGGGCGAAGGGCGGCCTGTCTTGTAATCGATGACTTTTACGAGAGTTTTGCTGATGAAGAGTCGGTCGACGGTGCCGGCGATAACTCGGCCGTCGGAGAGGGTCGCGGCGATCGGGGCTTCGGCTAGTGAGGAGGGGTCGAAGAGGTCCGAGAAGCGGGGATCGTCGAGAACCTTGAGGGCGGCGTCAGCGATCTCCTCGCGGTCGGATTGTTCAGCGATCCCCGCGCGTTCGAGCCATGCCAGAGCGGCGGATTTGCGCGATTCCGGGGGCGTTTGGGGGAGGCGCTCAAAGAGGTTATGGAGGAGAGTGCCTCTTCTGGCAGCGGCAATCTGAGCCGGAGTGGGGGGTGGAAAAACTTCGCTAACATTGCCCATAGATGAGGGTGCAAGGGGCCTTGGTGGGCGCGATTCGGAGGGGGCTACGTTGTGCAGCCAAATGGGTTGGGGGACCCCGCTTATCTGCATACTTCTTGTTGTGCGTCGCAGGGGTAGCGCACGCACGTTTCCCAGATAAACTAACTTACCCGTTTCATCCTTCACGGCGCCAAGCCCGGCGAGTGCCCGCTCAACGCGGACGTGCCAGCAGTCGTCGGCGAGACGGCGCGGCATGGCGCCGGCGATGATCAGCCGATCGGCAGCGCGGGTCAGCGCGACGTAGAGCAGCCGCCAATGCTCCTCCAGATCGCGCGCCTTGGCCTCGGCGGCGATGGTCGCGAACGGCTCGACCATTTCGGCCGCGCGGGGGCGAACGACGGGGAAAGACTTGCCCCTCAACGACAGGTCGAAGTTGCGCGCGCCCATTTTGGCCGGATCGGCGGTGGCGTCGGCGAGGATGACGACGGGTGCCTCGAGCCCCTTGGCACCGTGCACGGTCATCACCCGGACGGCGTTGACCGGCGCAGCAGCGTCACGCTTGACCTCGACATCGCCATGCTCGAACCAAGCGAGGAAACGGTCGAGCGAGGCAATCTCGGTCCGTTCGAACTCGAGCGCCGACGCAAGCAGTTCGTCGATCGGATCACGCGCCGCCTCGCCAAGTCGTGACAACAGCGCACGGCGGCCGTCGAGCGGACCCGACAAGATTGTCTCGAGGAAGCGCGCGGGGGTGACATAATCGGCGATCCGCAGCAAATCGAGCAGCTTGGCCTCGGTATCGGCCGCGAACGGCTCACCCTCCCCCGCCGCCCGTTGCAGCGCGCGCCACAATGGCTGCCGGTACCCACGCGGCTGGGCAAGTTTGTAGAGGTCGTCCTGGTCCCAACCGATCAGCGGCGAGACAAGCAGCCCGGCAAGATTCAGGTCGTCGAGCGGTTGAACCGCGAAGCGTACCGCGGCGACGAGATCGCGTACCGCGAGCGGCTTGTGGAGATGCAGTCGGTCGATCCCGGCGACCGGCACTCCCGCGCTCAACAACCGAGCAACGAGCAGCGACGCTAGCTCCTTGCGGCTGCGCACGAGGATCATGACGTCACCGGCGCACAGCGGGCGACCGGTCGAGGACATCAGCGGCGCTTCGTCGAGCAACACCTTGACCTCGGCGGCGAGACGGGTGGCATAGGCGCGGTCGGCGTCAGTGATCCAGCCTTCGTCGGCGTCGGGGTCTTGTTCGGCGGCACCCACCTCGAATGCGGGCCAATGCTCGACGCGCCCGGGCCAGGCAGCGTTGACCGCGCGGTGCGGGTTGGGGCGATCGGGAAGGCCCATACGGTCATGGTCGATCTCGGCGATAACGGCGTCGACCACCTCGAGGATTGCGGGCGCCGAGCGGAAGCTGGCGTCGATCGAGAGGTCGCGATATTCGCGGGCAAGGCGCGGGCCGCCGGAATCAGACTCGTCTTCAGCTTCGATCATCAGTTGCACCCGGGTGCGAACAGTGTCGCGCATGCGATTGAATTCGCGGGGATCGGTGCCCTGAAACCCATAGATTGCCTGCTTGAAATCGCCGACCATGAACAGAGTGCGCGATCGGGGTTCGCTCGTACTGGCGAAGAATTCGGCGGTGAGCGCCTCGACGATCAGCCACTGGTCGCGGTTCGAATCCTGCGCCTCGTCGACGAGAACATGGTCAGTGCGGCGGTCGAGCTTGTACCGCACCCACTCGCTCATCCCGGGCTGCTCGAACAGGCCGCAAGTCCAGGCGATTAGGTCGTCGAAGTCGGCGACCCCGGCGGCGCGCTTAGCCGCGGTATAGGCCTTGGCGAAAGCGGCACCGGCGCGGAGGCCGGCGGCCTGAATTGCGACGAGAAATGCGGTGGAGCGGAGCGACTTAAGTTTGGCGAACTGGTCGGCAAGCCCGGCGGCGAGCGCGTCATAATCGGCGTGAGCCTTGCGCTGGCCTGCGGTTGGGTTCCGCGCAGCCCCGTCAGCCTTGAGGACAACTGCCGCGACCAGGTCGAGCATTGCCCCGCGCTGGCCCGCCGATCGGCCGAGGAAGGCGTCGACGGCATCGGCGTGGCTGGCGCCAGTTGCGGTGCCCCAAAGTCGATTGGCTTTCCCAAGCGCGAGGAGCGAGGCGCAGTCGAAGCTGCCGTCGGCGCAGTGTTCGGCGAGAAGCGCAGCGATGTCGCCTTCGGGAAGTCCGACCGCAGCGCGAAGCGCAGGCTCGGCGGTGGCGGGGTCGAGTGTGCGGATGGCGTCGGCGTGGGCGCAGCGCATGAGATATTTGACCGCCTCTCCTTCGCCAAGGCGCATCGAGAGCGCTGCGACGTCGGTGGTCAGGGTGCCCTCCTCATCCCGCTCGGCGGCGGCCAAAAGGTCGGCCAGGGTGCGGGTTGCCAGTTCCTGTTCCGCGCGGCCTTCGATGGGCTGGAAACCGGGGCCGATCCCGGCCTCGGCAGGGAAACTGGCGAGCAAGGTCTGGGCAAAGGCGTGTATGGTCTGGATGCGCAGGCCACCGGGCGTCTCGAGCACGCGCGCGAACAGTCGGCGGGCGCGTTGCATGGCGGGCGGGTCGTTCGGCTCGCCCAGCGCGAACAACTCGTGGCGCAACAGGTTGTCGGGAAGGCGGACCCACATGGCGAGGCGGTCGCCGATGCGGTTGGCCATTTCGGCGGCGCCGGCCTTGGTGAAGGTAAGGCAGAGGATGGCGCCGGGGGAAACGCCCTGAAGGAGCAGGCGGAGGACGCGCGCGGTGAGCACTTGGGTCTTGCCTGTGCCGGCCGAAGCCGAGAGCGCGGCGTGAACACTGGGGTCGGCGGCGAGCGCCTGGCCGCCTTCGAGGCGTGGGAAGGGTTTGAAGCGGCGCGACATTGATTGATGATAGCAACTTCCCTCGCCCGGCGGTAACCCTTAGGGTCGCGCTAGATGAAATTCAGGAGTGCGTATGGCCGACGACGACAAGATGGACGAGGGGCGCAAGTCAGCGCTGGTCAAAGCGGGTTTTGCTGCGGGGATCGGCTCGGCGGCGATTGTGGCAGCACTGCTCTATACGTCGAGGTCGCGCACGAAAAAGCCGAAGAAAGCCAAGGGCTCGCCGCCACCGACGGATTGAGGTGCCGTTATGCCGCAACGGCCGGAGATGGCGATTCCGCCAACAAGGCGGTCAGCACGTCGATCAGGTTACGGTTAGAATAGGGCTTGTTGAGCACCAGATGCTCTCCAAAATCTTCGTCGACACCGTGCTCACCGTAGCCGGTCGAAAAGGCGAACGGCACGCCAGCGTCGTTGAGTGCCGTGGCGGCAGGGTAGCTACTGGGTCCGTTGAGATCGACGTCGAGCGTCGCGAGATCGAACGTCTCCGATGCAATCAATGCCAAGGCTTTATCGAGGTTGCCGGCAACCGAGATGGCGGTACAACCAAGGTCGGTGAGCATATCTTCGATCGCCATCCTGACAAGCATTTCATCCTCGACAACAAGGAATCGCTTTCCCGAGAGTATTTTTATCCATTAAGGACCGCTTGTGGGGTTGGCACGTCAATTGTGCAAACGATGCCCTTCGAGTTGATAATCCAGTTTAATTTTGCCGTCGAGTTCGTGGGCCAGCCCCTGTTCGATGACCCGGGACACAAACCCCTTTCGCGTCGGCGGGTTCACCGGGGGGCCGCCATTCTCGCGCCAATGGAGGCACAACCACTGGCCATCCGTCTTACTGTCCAGCGTCCACTTGATCGAAACCGTTCCCGCCTCGTTAGAAAAGGCGCCATATTTGACTGCGTTGGTCGCCAGTTCGTGAAACGCGATCCCCAACGCCAGCGCCGCCTTTGGCGCCAGACGGATGTTTTCACCCGAAACGGTGAAACGCTCGGGTTGCCCCTCAACTACTCTGAACGGGGCAAGTGCCTCGCGAACCAGATCGGCCAGACCAACCCCATCCCATTTCTCGCGTCCAAGCAAGTCGTGCGATCGTGAAAGCGCGGCGATGCGGGCCTCGATCGATTCCTTGACGGTCTACAGGCCGGGCGAATTGTGCACGGCCTGAGCAACAATCGATTGGACGGTGGCGAGCGCATTCTTCACGCGGTGGTTGAGTTCATCGATCAGCAACGCCGCATGTCGCTCCGCCAACTGATAGCGTGTCGTGTCGACCAGCGAGACAACATGCTGGACGACCGCGCCCTCTTCGTCCTTCACCGCGTTAATGAAAACATCGGCCCAGAATTCGCTGCCGTTCTCTCGTGATTAATGGATCTTCAGGGTGTCGTCGGACTCATCGACAAATGCTTGTTCAATTTCTTGGATCGCCTTTTCGTCGTCGCAAAAGGCGAGCAGGAAGTTGAAGCTTTGCGCGAACACCTCGTCGCGGTCGTAGCAGGT
>JANMWM010000170.1:0-3687 GCA_031394005.1 Sphingomonas sp. | reverse complement strand
GTGACAGGCCCGTCGCCCTTCCCCGAGGAAAGCGCGATAGGCCGCCGCATAACGATTGTCAGTCCCCGCCGGGCTCAACCCAGCCGATCGTCCCGTCATCCCGGCGATAGATCATGTTGTAATCGCCGGTCTTGGCATTCTTGAACATCAACGCGTTGGTATTGCGCAGGTCGAGCATCATCGCTGCATCGCCAACGCTCGCCTCGGGAATGTCGACACGAGTCTCGGCGACGATCGGCGGGCTGTCGGCGATTTCGCTCTCTTCGTCCTCGGGCGCGGCGAAGATAGTGTAGCCGGCGTTGGCCTGGATCGCGGCGATTTCGTCGCCATTGCTTTCGACCGCCTGCCCGCGGCGTTCGCGCAACCGCTTCACATAGCGACGCAGCTGCTTCTCGATCTTGTCCGCAGCGCCCTCGAACGCGACATGCGCGTCGCTGGCTCGGTTCGAGGCTTTCAACACCACCCCATGCGACACTGGCGAGACGATGTCGCAGGTAAAATCGTCATATGGCCCGCGCCCAAAGGTGACATTGGCGGCGACCGCCCGCGAGAAATATTTGTCGGTGATCGCGCCGATTCGGTCGCTGACGTGCGTCCGCAACGCTTCACCGGTATCGACCTGATGTCCCGAAACTCTGATGTCCAAATTGTCTCTCCTTCATCACCGGCGGTTCATGCGGCCGGCAGGAAACGTTCCCACAACGGCTGCTTGAGCCGGGCAATGAACGCACGATGGCGAGCGATTTCTTCATCGCTCGCGAAATGAGGCCGCGCCTCGCGGACAGGACGGTCGATCGGCGCGGTAGGTGGCGCGCCGACCGTCGACGAAACGTCGGCAATGAGCCCAAGCCCGATCTGCCGCCCACCAGTCAGCTCGATATAGACCTGGACGAGCAGCTGCGCATCGAGCAGCGCGCCATGTTTGACCCGCTGGCTGCGATCGACCCCGAAGCGGCTGCACAGGGCGTCGAGGCTGTGCTTCGCGCCGGGGTGGCGAGTTCGCGCGAGAACCAGCGTGCAGACCATCCGGCTCATGCACACCAGGTCGCGCCCGCACAGCTCGAGCTCGCGGTTGAGGAAGCCGAAGTCGAACCCGGCATTATGCGCGACGAGCGGCGCGTCACCGAGAAAGTCGATCAATTCCTGCGCCTTGTCGCGGAACAAGGGCTTGTCGCTAAGGAAGCGGTCGGACAGGCCGTGGACCGCCTCAGCCTCACTTGGCATCGGCCGTTCGGGATGGAAATAGGCGTGATATTCGCGCCCCGTCTCGACCCGGTTGAACATTTCGACGCAGCCGATTTCGACGATGCGGTCGCCCCCCGCCGGGTTGAGGCCGGTCGTTTCCGTGTCGAACACTATTTCGCGCATGACGCTCTTATCGACCCGTTGGCAGCCCGAGACAAGCAAGGATGCGCGTCACTTCGGCGCGGGTATCGTCAAGGCTACCACTGGTATCGACGACGAAATCGGCGCGTACGCGTTTTTCGTCGTCGGGCATCTGGCGGGCCAAGATGGCGTCGTATTTCTCGCGATTCATGCCGGGGCGGGCGAGCACGCGTTCGCGCTGCAATTCTGGCGGGGCGGAGACGACGATGACCTTGTCGAACGCCGACTCGCCGCCGGTTTCGAACAGCAACGGGATGTCGAACAGCAGCGCCGGCACCCGGCGATTCGCCGCGAGGAACGCCTCGCGCGCCGCGTGCACTGCGGGATGGACCAGCACTTCTAGTGCGGCGAGTTCGTCGCGATTACCGAGCACCCGCGCCGCGAGCCGCTCGCGATCGACCGCGCCGCCGACCGTCGTAGCGGGGAAGCGCGATTCGATCGCCGCGACCAGCGCGCCGTGCGGCCCCTGCAAAAGACGCACCTCGGCATCGGCGTCGAACAGCGGAATGCCCGCTTCGACGAACATCGCCGCGACGGTCGACTTGCCCATCCCGATCGACCCGGTCAGCGCGAGTTTGAGTGTCATGCGATAAGCCTCTCGCGCAATTCCGCATCATGTTGGCGGGGGGCTGGCTGGCGGAAGAATTTCTCGAAGGAGAGGGCGGCTTGTCGGACTAACATATCAAGACCGTCAACGGTGCGCATGCCACGCTCACGAGCGGCTTTCAGGAGAGGTGTTTCGAGCGGCGAATAGACAATGTCATAAACAATCGCGTGCCGGGAAAATAGGTCGAGATTAATTTCGAGCGGCGGCTGGCCGGTCATACCGAGCGACGTTGCATTTACGATGACATCCAAGCCATCGTTTGCGCCGGACGATTCGTCTTCCACAAATTGCTGTCCCGTAAGGTCCTCGAGACTGCGATTATCGCGTTCGTCACCAACTAAATTTTCGAAACGTCGCCATGCTGTGGCCGGATCGCGGTTGTACAGAACCAGTGAGAATTTTGCATCGATGACAAGCCCGCACGCGATCGCAAGCGCTGCACCTCCCGATCCGATGAGATAGGCGCGCCGAAACGTTTTTGAGTTCGCAAGAAATGGCTTCAGAGGCTCAAGGAACCCCGGCCGATCGCTATTAAATCCCTCCAGCAAATAGTCGCGCATCACGACAGTATTGACCGCGCCAACATCCTCCGCTCGCAGATCGACCTTGTCGAGCAAGGGCATGATTGCTCGCTTGTGTGGCAGGGTCACATTGCAGCCGCGCCACAAATCGTCACCGTTGCGAGCGTCTACATAGTCGCGAAGGCCTGACGAAGTGACGTGACAGGCGCGATACTCAGCGTCGATCCTCAGCTTCCCGAGCCAGAAATTATGAATCAGCGGCGACTTGGAATGGCCGATCGGGTCGCCGATTACCTCGGCATAAGGGCGCGTCATGACGTCAGCTCACCGCGTTCCCGAAGCGCGCCCAGCAAGGGCAGTAGCGGCAGCCCGAGGACGGTGAAATGGCTCCCCTCGACCGCTTCGAACAGCGTCGCTCCGCGCCCCTCCATGCGGAACACTCCGACGCAGCCGGCGACGCCGGGCCATTCAGCGGCGAGATAGTCCGCGATAAAGGCCTCGGACAGGCGCCGCACCCACAACCGGGCGCGCTCGACATGCTCCCATTCGGCAATTCCCGTGCGTGCCAGCACCACCGCGCTGATCAGGCACAGCGCGTTGCCCGAAAAGAAGCGCAGATGCTCAGCCGCCTCGGCGCGGTCGCGCGGTTTGTCGAACCGGCGACCGCAGCATTCGGCGATCGAATCGCTACCGATCACCCATTCCCCGGGGAATCGCTCGCCGACCTCGACCGCCTTGGCCGCGGCCAACATTGTCGCCAGCGCCTCGCTCGTCCCGGCGAAATCCTGCTTGAGCGCATCCTCGTCGACCCCCGGCTGCTCGATCGTAAATTCGAGCCCGACCCCCTCGAGCAACGACCGCCGGATCGCGCTTCCCGAAGCGAGGACGGTCATCGGGCCAAGCTCCGGTACACGCTTGTGGATAAACTCATGATGTTCCGTAGCCCACCAGCGGGGGCGGAAAAAGACCGGCGGTTCGTCCCGTTTCGTGCGATCCCGGCCCCCACGCCCGTCCACAGCCCGTGTCGCCCGACCACCACGCTGTGAATAGCGGGGACGGACCTTGACGACTCGCGCTGACTCCATGACTTGCTCCCCCTGTCCACCTGTTGGCAAAGCCGGGACGCAGCCCTAAACCCCGCAACCCAGCGACCATCTACTGCTTCAATCTGTT
>JANMWM010000060.1:0-3821 GCA_031394005.1 Sphingomonas sp. | reverse complement strand
ACCCGAAACGCGCGAATGGCATTACGGCCAGCGGCCCTACGTGCCGCACAAACAGGTCGGACACATGGCCGCACCAACCAGCAATGCGAAGCTCAGAAAGCTACTTGCCAACGGAGGGCCGTCCACACATGGGGCGGTAGCTGACGGTGCGCTTTTGGTCTCTGCTCGGAGCCTGCCGGGCGGCTCGATATGGTGGAACGTGTAGACTGACAAACTTTCTACCGCTCACGTTGACGGCAAGGCCATGCCAGCTATCGTGCACCCATGTCGGCAACCGAGGATTATTACGCGCTTCTGCGGGTCTCTCCAAAAGCCGACACCTCGGTCATTCGCTCGGCTTACCGCGCCATGATGCGCCGCTACCACCCCGACGTGAACGCCTCGGCGGACGCCGTCGCGAACGCAAAAGCCATCAACGAGGCCTATGCCTGCCTGCGCGATGCATCGGCTCGGGCTGCGTACGACCGGCAGAGATTGCCTCGATCGGGAGGGCGGCGGTCGACGTCTCCTTCATCGTCTGCGCAGCGTCCGCAGCCGGTCTGGAATGGTCCGACCCCGCGCGCGGAGCCGTCGACGCCTTGGTTTCAACCGACGTGGGGGAAAGCGGTGGGGTTGGGGATCGCGGCGGTCGCCACCAGCATCACCTTCATTATCACCTCCACCGTTCCTCCCATTGAGCGGGCGGTTCTGGCACCGGGGGTGACGATGCGCATGGCTCCGAAGGTCCCGACGGACCACCTATCGTATGATGTCCGAATGAAAAGTGCACCCCGGTCTGCAACCGGAGCGCACATTCGGATGAAGAAGAAGGCCTGACGTAAGCCCATTTATAGCACCCACTTCACCGTCACATTTTGTGGTGCATCATCCGATGATGATGGTGGTGCATGCGGTGGTGATGGTGGCGCGAGTGCGACATTTTCTTGCCTTTCATCTCGTCCGACTTCATGTCCATCATTGCGTCGGACGTCGCAGCCGACTTGGGCGGCATCGCTGCTGTGTGGCTCGTCGATGCCTTCTCTCCCGGCTTCGACATTGTGCCCATCGAGTTCGCCATTTGCCCATTCGCCGACGCGCTCAGTGCGCCAATAGCGAGAACAGTGAAGATGATGTTTTTCGGATTCATAAGATGCTCCCTGAACCCGCATTTGTCTTTTTTGCCACCGCGAACCGGGGACGCTACGTGCATCTGAAAATCCTGCGCAAGGAAACGGTAGTATGCCCTTGGCCGATCCACCCCAATGCTTATTCTGGATTGAGCGTCCTGCAAGAATAAGTTTCGCTCCTTCTCCCGACTTACGCCGCTTTAGATTCTAGTCTTGTGAAGATAGTTCCTGAAACCAGCTTAACCGTCACCGAGTCGCGCTTCGGCTGCTACGAAGGGGCAGCTATTGGGGTATGACTGCATTGTCTTGATTGGCTTAAATTGGGGCCGAAGCCGACCGGCCGCTTCGGCACGAAGCAGCGTACTGTCGCTTGACGTCCAGATGCAAGGTGGCAACTGAGCAGGATGCCGTCCGAGAAAACACTTAATGCTAAGAACCTTGCCGCGCTTGGCGCTGGCCGTCTGGCGGAACTGCTGCTGGAGGTGACCGCGGGTGACGCTGCCGCAAAACGCCGATTGCGGTTGGAACTGGCGAGCCGCAGCGGCGGCGACGTTGCGGGCGAGATCCGCAAGCGGCTGCTATCGATCGCGAGATCCCGCTCGTTCCTCGACTGGCGAAGGGCAAAGGCGCTTGCCCGCGATCTGGAGGTGCAGCGTAGGGCGATCGCCACTCACGTCACGCTGCTGGCCCCCGGTGACGCATTCGAACTGCTCTGGCGTATACTGGAGATGGCACCGTCGATCTACGAGCGGTGTGACGACAGTAACGGTGAGATCGGCAGCGTCATCACATCGGCGCGCGCCGATCTTGGTGACGTCGCGGTCCAAGCCGGGCAAGCGCCGGTTGCCTTGGCCGACCGGGTGTTCGAGGCGGTCCGCGCCAACGACTACGGCCAGTTCGATGGATTGATCGCCACGACGGCGCAGGCGCTGGGGTTCGACGGACTGAACCGGCTCAAAGCCAAGTTCGAACAACTGGCGACCGATCTTCCCAAGCACTCGGCAGCCGGAGAGCGGCAAGTGATTGGCATCGGCATGGGGGGACCGCACTATCGTGACGATTACGAGCAAAGCCGTCATGCGCGTCTCTTAAGATCGGCGCTGACCGACATCGCCGACGCGCTTGGCGACGTTGACGACTTCGTCGACTTGTATTCTGACGAGGAACGGACCAATCCCGCGATCGCGGCGGCGATCGCCGAGCGGATGCTTTCGGCCGATCGCGCTACCGAGGCGATGGCGACGCTCGAAAAGGCCGCGGATGCATTCCACAAGGGCGGCCACTGGCCTGACTGGCAACGTGTCCGGATCGATGCGCTCGATGCCCTCGGTCGATCCGGAGAGGCGCAGGACGAGCGCTGGCAGGTGTTCGAACGCAGTCTCGAAGCCGACTACCTCAGGGCGCACATCAAGCGGCTGTCGGACTTCGATGACATGGAGGCAGAGGAACGGGCTCTGCGCTTCGCTTCGAAGTATCCCAGCTTCCACCAGGCGCTCGCCTTCCTGATTGACTGGCCCGCGAACGAGCTGGCGGCGGCGATGATCCTCGCCCGCTGCGACGAACTCGATGGCGACCGGTACTGGCTGCTGAGCCCCATTGCCGACGCGCTCGAGCAGCGTCATCCCCTAGCGGCGACGCTCGTGCTACGCGCGATGATCGACCTCTCGCTCGATGCCGCCAAATATAAGCGCTACGGACACGCCGCTAGGCATCTGCAGACCTGTCAACATCTTGCCGGCCGGATCGACGATTTTGTTGGGCACGTGAGCCACACGGATTACGTTGCGGATCTTCAGCAACGTCACGGAGGAAAGAGCGGCTTTTGGAACGCATGAGCCAGAACGGAGAAGCAGCATGGCGCGGCCGCCGTCGTAAGCCGCTAGCATTCTGTTGGTCGCTGTCGTGGAAGCCCGCGGAAAAATAAGCCTAGACCGTTCGATGTGGGCCCGCCCCTTTCGAAGGTCAGCTCTTCTGTTCCGTTTCCTGGAACCTGCCTTTCCGCAATCGGCCCAGCTTGAGCCTGGACGCAGGACTCTTGTGAACGACCGCTTTCGGGATAATCTAAATCCCGCCGAACTGACCGCCTTTAGGGCGGTAGTTGACTGGCGGCTTGCAGCATCCACCATCGTTACTGGGAACGGCACCAACTGGGGCGGAAGCGGCCCGTCCGGTTCTGATGCAGGCCCCGGTCGTGCCTAGCGGCTAGAAGTGGGTGGATAGCCGTTAGTCCACTTTCGAGGCCCCGAAGCAGACAGGCAGCCATAAGGTTTGGCCAGCAATTTTGCCGCTTAGGGGTGAAGGATCATCATCATAAAAATTAGGAGGAACATAACTAGCAAAATGATGACGAAAAGCATCGCGATAGGCAGCAGGATTCCTACATCATTGTCGTGCCGCCACGCCAAAAAGAGAATAGACGCTATAAGCCCTGTAGGATATTCCCTCGGCCCGAAGGTCAATTCCAGCTCTGCAAAAGTTGCCGAGACGTATATATCTGAAGTTGCGACACGCTTGGCCCGAAGGCGGTTTTTTTTCTGCTATTTCGGCTACGCCATACAGGCATCCTTGCGGCAGGTATTCGCCTGCGTAGCATCTTCATCGAAGTACGCCTTTTTGGGTCATATTGTGTCAAATAAATGTTACGGAAGACCGACTCGAAACAGATCATTTTGAAGAGCTATTGTATAGCTCGAATGAACCGCTTCCATAACTAAT
>JANMWM010000153.1:0-4743 GCA_031394005.1 Sphingomonas sp. | reverse complement strand
GTTCGAGCGTGCGGTGGACCTTGGGGTCGAGCGAGGTCACCGAAATCGCCACCGCCGCGAGGCCCAGCTTCGCCGCTGGCGCGAGGATGTCGAGATTGCGAAGCACGCGGTCAGACTTGGTAGTGATTGTAAATGGGTGTTTCGTTTCGAGCAGCAATTCGAGGATCGATCTGGTGATCCGAAACCGCTCCTCAATCGGCTGGTAAGGATCGGTGTTAGTGCCAAGCGCGATGCTCTTCGCCTCATATCCCGGCCGCGACAGCGCGGCGTGGAGCAGCTTCGCCGCATCGGGCTTGGCGAACAGCCTGCTTTCGAAATCGAGTCCGGGCGACAGGTCGTGATAAGCGTGCGTCGGCCGCGCGAAGCAGTAAACGCAGCCATGCTCACACCCGCGATAGGGATTTACCGACCGATCGAACCCGATGTCGGGCGACGAATTGCGCGTCAGAATCGACTTGGGCTTCTCAATCGTCACCGTCGTTCGCCGCGGCGTGATTCCGTCGAGCGACTCGACGCTATCGAGCCAATCCCCATCGACCACCCGCTGCTTCAGATTGAACCGCGTCGGCACCCCATTGCGCGTCGCCCCGCGCCCCGTTTTTGACTCTACCACCATCGGTAGAGCGTAGCCGACCTACAGAACATAGCAAGAACAATTAGCGCCGAGGAAACGCCGGCCACTTGTGCTGGGCAAGCGCCACCAAGCTAGGTTGCTCGGCCCCGCCAAGCCCCTGATAAACCCACATATTACGCATTACAGCAGGGACATAGTAGCGTGTTTCCCAATAGGGGATGCTTTCGATCCACAGCAAGGGATCGCCATGATCGTTGATCGCCCCCCACCGGTCGACCGACAACGGCCCGGCATTGTAAGCTGCGATCACCCGTGGCAGCTGGCCGCGCGTCGCCGGATGTTGGCGGAGCAGCTCAATGAACGACTGGCCGTAGTCGAGGTTGATCGCGGGCTCGGTCAGCGAGAGCGGATCGAAGACGGCTCCGCGTGCCCGCGCCGTGTCGCCCGCCGTTCCCGGTCGCACCTGCATCCAGCCGACTGCTCCCGCCGCGCTGACCGCGCGCTCACGAAAATTAGATTCCTGGATGACATGGCCATAGGCAAGCGCCGGATCGACCCGCCACCCATTCTGCGGCGTCCAGCGCGGGCGTGGGTATCGTGCGGCGGACTCGACCGCGGTGCCGGGCTGGCCGTTGGTCGCGAGCCAATATTGCACGCCCGCGAGGTCCAGCTTCTGCGCCACGGCGATCAGCGCGCGCTGGTCTGCGGGCCGCCCGATCCGCGCCTGATGACGAAGCGCCTCCTCGGCCATCGCGCGCTCGCCGATCGCGACCAGCGCCTCAGCCCGGCGGACGTTGGGCAGCGCCTCGATCGCCGCTACGTCAGCCGGGGCAGGGCCAGATATGCTCGTCGCCATTCCCAGCGTCTCGCGCGCGACGAGGCCGTAGAAACTCTCCGGTGACCGCGCCGCCGCCCGCAATAACGGTGCCACCGCCACCGGCTGACGGCACGCCTGAGCCGACCGCGCTGCCCAGTAATTAGCCCCCGCAACCAATTCGTTCTCGCGCGCACCTCCCGCGACCTCGCGGAACCGCAGGCCCGCCGCCGCGCAATCATTCTGACGCCATGACGCCAGCCCCGACACCCACGCCGAGGCCACCGCCCAGTCCCCGCTCGCCCCGACCCGCCCGGCCTCGGCGACCCGCACCGCATCGGCATCGCGGCCGAGCGAATAGTAGCTCCACGCCACCCGCTGTCCCGCCTCGGCGCGCCCCTCGGGCGTCATCAATGGCGCCGACTGGATCATCAGCGTTTCCGCCGCATCGGCCGAATCGAGCTTGAGCAACGGGTCGAGCGTCACGCGCACCTGATCCGCGACCGCATCGCCTACCACCGGCTTCGCCCGCCCACGACGCGTTGCCGAGGAAAGGCTGACCACCGGCCGCTCGGGGATAGCCATCATCTGGATCGATCCCCGGCTCGCCGCCAGCCGCTCGAGCTGCTCGGCCTGCGCCAGCTCGGGTGCCTCGCCGATCAGGGCTTGCAACTCATCGACGTTGACCGTCGGCGATCCTCTGGCGGTATAAAACTCGGCCTTGGCCACCGCCTTCAGCGGCCCGTCGGGAAGCGCCCCGATTCCCGCCGCCGCGCCCGTCCAGTCGCCCTTGCGAATCGCCGCGAACTCCGCCCGCCAATCCATCGAAATCACAAGAGAAGTGGTCACCGTCGGGGCGGGCAGGGGAGCTGGCTGCTGCACCGCCGGGCTCACCTGAACCACCAACGGAGCCAGCGGGTCCTGCTGCGCAATTTGCAGCACCATCAAAAGCTGGAACATCATTCCCCGTCCATCAGCATCAGCAAGTCGCGCCACACTAGCGCCTTGTCGCCAGGCCGCTGGAGCAGCCAGCGCGGATGATAGGTGGCCACGCTGCGTACCCCCTCGATCCAGTGCGCCCGCCCCCGCGCCTGCTGCAGACTTTCTCCGAGCAGCGCGCGCGCCGGCGCTTCGCCAAACAGCAGCAACCGTTCGGGCTTGACCAACGCAATGTGCCGCCGCGCGATTTCCCCGCACCGCTCAAGCTCGGGATCGCCCATCCGCGCGCCCGGCGAATGGAAGCAGGCCAGGGACGCGCTATACGCCTCATCAGGTGACAGCTTGATCGCGGCGAGCATCCGCGTCGTCAGTAGCCACGCTTCGCCCCCGATCGGCCTGCCATCTGCGGCATCGTCATGCTCTGGCGGACTGCTCATCAGCATGATTCTCGCGCGCGGCAGCCCATGCGGCAGCACCCGTCGCGCTCCGGCGCGATCAAGCGGCAAGTCTGTCGCCCTCTCCAACCACAACCGAAACGCGTCATAATCGGCGGGAAGTTCTGCCGGACTCGGAGGCGCAATCTCTTTTAAAATCGCGGACGCAGTAGCGGTCGTGCGCGACGCCGCGGACTTTAACCACTGCCGCGGCTCCTCTGCGATTGCCGTATCGACCCCGGCGTCCAACCACCACCGCAGCAGTCTGGCGGCCGCGTCCCGCGTATATTCATCCGCACTCGCGCTCATCGCATCCTTGTCTCCGCCATTGACGACGCGGTCAAGGAATTGGCAGGGCGTTAAGTGACGGAAGAACGGAGCGATGCGAGTGAGCGAACGCGAATCGATGGACTATGACGTCGTGATCGTCGGCGGCGGCCCCGCAGGCCTGTCCGCCGCGATCCGTCTGAAACAGCTCGCCGCCGAGAACAATAACGAG
This sequence comes from Sphingomonas sp., assembly GCA_031394005.1. Classification (GTDB taxonomy): domain Bacteria; phylum Pseudomonadota; class Alphaproteobacteria; order Sphingomonadales; family Sphingomonadaceae; genus Sphingomicrobium. Next base: position 1,483 of record JANMWM010000153.1, on the reverse strand, counting down.
ATTTCAGTCTGCATCCTCGAAAAAGGCAGCGAGATCGGCGCGCACATCCTCTCGGGCGCAGTGGTCGACCCGATCGCGCTCGACGAGCTCATTCCCGACTGGAAGGACAAGGGTTCGCCACTGACCGTGCCGGTGACCGAGAATTTGCATTGGGTGCTGACGAAGAAGGGCAAGTACAACCTGCCCCATCTCCTCATGCCGGGCTTTCTCGACAACAAGGGCACCTATACCGTCAGCCTCGGCAATTTCTGCCGCTGGCTCGCGGGGCAGGCGGAGGAGCTCGGGGTCGAGATATTCCCCGGCTTCGCGGCGGCTGAAATCCTGTTCAACGACAACGGCTCGGTCAAAGGCGTGGCGACCGGTGACATGGGCATCGCACGTGATGGCACGCGCAAAGCCGACTGGCAGCCGGGGATGGAAATCCACGCCCGTTATACCTTCATGGCCGAAGGCGCGCGGGGTCACCTGACCAAGGAACTGACCCGCATCTTCGACCTGCGCAAACAGGCGGGGCCGCAGGTTTACGGAATCGGGATTAAGGAGTTGTGGGACGTTCCTGCTGACCAGCATCACCCAGGACGTGTCATCCACACTCAGGGCTGGCCGCTCGACGATGCATGGGGGGGGGGCTTTCTTTACCACCAAGACAACCACCAGGTCGCGCTCGGTTTCGTTGTCGCGCTTGACTACCAGAACCCGACACTGTCGCCGTTCGAGGAATTCCAGCAGTGGAAGACCCACCCCGCGATCGCCGCCGAAATCGCAGGCGGCAAGCGCGTTTCTTACGGCGCGCGCGCGATCAACGAGGGCGGGTGGCAGGCGGTGCCCAAACTCGCCTTCCCCGGCGGAGCGCTGATCGGTTGCGCGGCGGGCTTCGTCAACGTGCCGCGCATCAAGGGCAGCCACACCGCGATGAAGTCGGGAATGCTCGCCGCCGAGTCTGCCTTTGCTGCGGTTGTCGCGGATCGCCGCTGGGACGAACTCACGAACTATGAGCCCACGCTACGCTCGAGCTGGATCGCCAAGGAACTGAAGACCGTCCGCAACGCCCAACCCGCAGTGGCAAGATTCGGTGCGACGGCGGGCACGCTTTACGCCGGATTGGACATGTGGCTCAACCACTTGGGTGTCGGCGTTCCGTGGACATTCAAGCATCTTCATGCTGACAACACGACCCTTTGTCGCAAGGACCAGGTCCACGCCAAGACCTATCCCAAGCCCGACGGCGTCCTGACCTTTGACCGCTTGTCCTCGGTGTTCGTGATCGCCTTTGTCTCGGCCACGCTGGTCCCGCTCGGTTCCGAGCCGGCCGTGTTAGCTTGTTTGGCGCCTCATTCCACATTTGCTGCTCTTGACCCGCACGCCGGGTCGAGGTCCCGAGAAAGGTAGCCATGGCCCGAGTTTGTGACACCTGCGGCAAGAAGCCGATGTCTGGCCACCGCGTCTCCCACGCCCACAACCTCACCAAGCGCCGCTTCGAGCC
>JANMWM010000152.1:0-4912 GCA_031394005.1 Sphingomonas sp. | reverse complement strand
TGCACCTGTGCAACGGCGTAAGCAGGTCCCGAGATGGCCGGATCATCGAACCGTGCCGATCCGGTTGACGCATACACCCACTAGGGGTAAATTTGTGTGCGGCAACTGGATTGACGCCCATGGATGTTCTCAACCGCTCTGAGCTTCCGTTACCCAAGCCTCTCCCAGACTTCCAACGACTCTTTCCCGATGACGCAGCCTGTGCCGCCTATCTGGAAAAAGGCCCGGTGGGGCGATGGATTTTCCTGCCCTCACTGAGGAGTCATCGGCGAACCGTTCCGCATCGTCACGCGGCCCGGGGTGCTGACATGTCGCAGCTGTCGCCGTCAAACAGGGTTGACCGTAGACATGATCATGGAGCGCAGCCACACGCCCTTGAGCACGTAGTTCTGTACTGCTTATCTTGTTGCCAGCCAGACGCAGGGCATGTCGGCCATGCAATTTCAGCGGCAGCTTGGGCTGACACGATACGAGACCGCCTTTGGCATTCTGCATAAACTCCGTGCGGGCATGGTGCGACCCGATTAGGACCGGATTGGAGGCCAGGTCGGCGAGCATGTTGAGTTGGACGAAACCTAGGTTGGAGGCCGCACGCGTGGTGACGGGCGAGGCATCCACCACAAGACGCTGGTGACGGCCGCCGTCGAGGTTCGTCGCCGGGAGCCGGGCACGGCGCAGGACAAGCGCAAGGATGGTCGCTATGCCGGTCGCGTCAGGCTGTCCGTCGCTGACGACCGCAGCGCCGCAACGCTGGCCAGATTTTTCGAGCGTGCCGTCATGCCGGGAACGCTGGTCATCACCGATGATTGGAGCGGCTATGCCTGCCTGCGGAAGCGGGGTTACGATCACCACGCGATTGCCGAATGCGGCGACCCGGAGGTGGCCGAGGAGTTCCTGCCGATCATCCATCTCGTCTTCTCGAACCTCAAAAGGTGGCTGAACGGCATCCACCACGGCGTCAGCGCCAAGCATCTGCAAGCCTACCTCGCTTCTCGGTATAGCTGGAGGCGCGGTGGCCCCGACCTACGCCGAGCTTTATTCCGGCGATTGGACGCACCCGACATATAGTGGGTGTCTGTGTTAACCGGATAGGCACGGAACGAACTTCGCCATACCGTCGAAGTAACAACTCAGGCACTCGACGAAGCTGTAATGTCGGTTCCGCACATTTAGGTCGAGCCATAGGCGGCGTTGGGTATCGATGTCGGCAAGCTCCTGCACGCTGCCCAGCCAGTTCCGCCGCCAGTTGCGGCGTAGCTCGTCGTTCGCGATCATGGGCTCCATTATCATTCACGACCCTAATGCCCGCAAGTGGATCGTTAACCGACCGCCCGTTTCCGGCGTCCGCTATGGCAGCGCCGAACGGCGACAAGTGGTGGATTCCGGTCCGGCGGCTTTTGAGAGATCAAAGCTAAAAACTTGCCGTTTGGCGTTTCCGAAAGGTCCCCACTCGAGGTAGAATGTTTTTAGTTACATTACGCCCGCTGAACGACGTGTTCAGGTTCGCGACAAAGGATAACCTTCATACTATTCTTCAAGGGACATTCTTGGGGTGTTCCAAGGAGACGTAAGATGAAAAAACTTATGCTTGTCGTATCGGCGCTGTCGATGGTCGCGGTCCCGGCCGCAGCCAGCGCGCATCGTCACGGATACGATAACGAACATAGCGACGATCAAAATGATGATCAGGACGGTGAGGGCCAGCAAGGAAATTATCAGCAGCAGGGCTACTACCAGCAGCAGGGCTATTACCCACAGCAGGGTTACTATTCCCAACAGGCGGATAGAAATAACGGCTACTACGGTCGTAGCTACGGCTACAGTCGCCATCGCTGCAGCGGCACGACCGGCACGCTCATCGGCGGCGGTGCAGGTGCGCTGCTCGGTCGTTCGCTAGGTCGCGGAAGCGGGTATTACCACCAACATAGTGGGACGACTGGAACCATTATTGGCGGCGTGCTTGGTGCGTTGGTCGGGCGCCAAGTTGGCAAGTCGACATGCTGACGTCCGCTCACCGAAGGAAAGAAAGAGCCGGGCGGCAGCGTTCGGGCCCTTTTCTTGTGGAAGCCTGCTTTTAGAGGGGCGGGGACTTGCATGGCGATGGCGTGAGATGTTACCTTATTCCAATGCGTCGCCTTGTCGTTTTCCTGGCCATTTCGTGCCTCTTTCTGGGCCAAGGTTTTTCAGTCGCGGCTGCCGTGTGCCAGCACCGGAGCGCCCACGACCATGCCCTCGCTCGGGTTAGCCGTGACGTCAAAGTGTCGGAAGCGGCGCACACTGAAGATACAGCAGCAGCGGTGGCTGAGAAGAAAGGTGCCTCGTTATCAAGCTCGCTATCGATGGCAGTGGCTGTTTTGGCCAAGGATGCGGCGTGGGTCAGTCAAAGGCATTCTGGCTATTCACTTCCTTGGCCAAGAATGAGCGGACCCGAGACTGAGAGCAGCACAGTGATACCTTTGCTAAGGCCGCCAGCCGCTTTGTAACGGCTAGTCGCGCCTAGCGCGACTGAGGGAACTAGCGTGCGTTTGTGCCGTTTCGCGCAGCAAACTCGTCCTTCCCATCAATACGAATTCACTCATGCGTTCGACGCGAGGCAAGCGGCCATAGCGCCCCTGCCATCAATCGACTGGAAGTTCATCGATGACACGTTTTGCCTTGCTCGCTGGAGCTGCTCTGCTCCTCGTACCCGCAATTGCCTCAGCTGAACCGGCTCCGCCCGTCGGAAACTCGCGGGCTACAGCCGAAGATCAAACTTTGGATAAGGAAAAAGGCGCCGCGACGAGCGACATTATTGTCACGGGACGGCGCCTGGATCTCGCCCGTGACGCTATTGTTCCTGCGCTCGGGGCGAGCGACTACAGCTTCAATCGTACTGCCCTCGACAAGCAACCGGGCGGCGCAAACGTCAGCCTCGTCGGGGTACTGCTCCAAGCACCCGGCGTCACCCAAGACAGCTATGGCGCGATCCACGTTCGCAACGAGCATGGCAATTTGCAATATCGCCTCAATGGGGTGATCGTGCCCGAGAGCATCTCTGGCTTTGGCGCGACCTTCGACCAGCGAATAGCAAACTCCATCGATCTGCTAACCGGTACCCTGCCCGCTCAGTACGGCTATCGCACGTCAGGCGTCATCAGCTTGAAAACCCGCTCAGGCGCCTTCGCGAACGGGGGAGAAGTTGGCGTCTACGGCGGTAGCCGGAACACTTTCCAGCCAAGCGTAATGGTCCAAGGGGCGAAAGGGCCGCTGAACTACTTCGTGTCGGGCAGCTACTTGCAGAATGACCTTGGCGTTGAGAACCCGCTGCCGACGCGTAATGCCATTCACGACCGCACCCGGCAGTATCGCGCGTTCGGCTATGTGTCCGACATTCTCAGCGAGAGCAGCCGTGTATCGCTGTTCGGCGGGACATCTATCGGCAAGTTTCAAATCCCTAACGTCCCAGGGCAGGACCCAGCCTTCACGGTCAATGGCGTTTCGTCGTTCGACAGCAGCAAGCTCGACCAGCAGCAGCGTGAGACGACCCACTACGGGGTTCTTGCCTATCAGTACGCCGGACCGGGCATCGACGTGCAGATTGCGCCGTTCGTTCGTTACTCGCAAACGCGCTTCTCGCCTGACCCCAACAACGGCGATATCATTTTCAACGGCTTTGCAGATGCTGCGAGGCTATCCAGCCTGGCAATCGGCGTACAGGCTGACGGCAGCAAGAAGCTTGGGTCTGATCACACGCTCCGCTTCGGTCTTTTTGTGCAGAACGAGCGAACGCGCACCTTGGTGCGGTCCAGAGCACTAATGGGCACCTTTGACGATGCCTTAAACTTTATCCCGAGCGAGAATGATCAGCCCAAAACGATCGTCGATCGTGGCGGCAAGAACGGCCAGCTTTACGGCGCCTATCTTCAGGACGAGTGGACGGTCAGTCCGAAGCTCACGGTGAACTTTGGCGCAAGGTTCGACATTGTCCGAGCGTACACGCGTGAGCAGCAGGCTAGCCCGCGTATTAACCTGGTCTATCTGCCGACGAAGGCCACGACGTTCCACGTAGGCTATGCTCGTAACTTCACCCCGCCGCCGCAGGAGCTCATCGGCGCGCCGACGCTCTCGTTATTCAAGGACACCGCCAAGCAGCGTCAGAACCCGGACAGCGGCCCCGTTCGAGCCGAGCGCGAGCATTACTTTGATGCGGGGGTCGAGCACCGCTTTGCTGGCGGGCTCAAGCTCGCACTCGACAGCTATTATAAACTAAAGCGTAATCTGCTCGACGAGGGCCAGTTTGGGTCGGCGCTCGTTCTTTCCCCATATAATTATGCCAAGGGTTACGCTTGGGGGGTGGAGCTAAGCGGCAACTACACCCGGGGCCCATTCGATCTTTATGCCAACGTGGCTCGCGGCATGGAGAAGGGCAGGAACATCATCTCGAGCCAATACTTTTTTGCGCTCAAGGACCTAGCATACATAAGCAATCATTACATTTTCACGGACCACAGCCAAAACTGGACTGCGTCCGGCGGGGGCAGCGTGACCATCCATAATCGCCTCGGTACCCTCGTCCCCACAGCTGACTTCCTCTATGGCAGCGGACTTCGCAAAAGCGATCCGGCTGGCATCGTCCCCAACGGTGGCAAGCTTCCGGGCTACTTAACTTTGAACGCTGGCATTGCGCAGAACTTTACGAATTCAGGACCGCTACACGGGGTCACCATCCGGGCGGATGTCGTCAATCTGTTCGACAAGACTTACCTGATCCGAGATGGTTCTGGCGTCGGGGTTGGCGCGCCACAGTATGGCCAGCGGAGAGGCATCTTCGCGGGTATCAGCAAGAAATTTTGAACCGGGAGCCTTTCGACTGCGCTTAAACCTTATGAGCTGCTGCCGGTTTTGTAGACACCGAGATAAGGTGTTTTTGGAA
>JANMWM010000131.1:0-3889 GCA_031394005.1 Sphingomonas sp. | reverse complement strand
ATGCCCGACGGCACCAGCCGCTTCAGTTACCAGGGCAAGCCGATCTTCCATTACATGGGCTGCTCGACTTTCTCGAACTTCACCGTGCTGCCCGATATCGCGGTCGCCAAGATCCGCAGCGACGCGCCGTTCAAGACCAGCTGCTATATCGGCTGCGGAGTCACCACCGGAGTCGGCGCGGTGGTCAACACGGCCAAGGTGCAGGTCGGCGACAATGTCATCATCTTCGGATTGGGCGGGATCGGGCTCAACGTTCTTCAGGGCGCGCGGATGGCCGGCGCGAACATGATCGTCGGGGTCGACATCAACTCCGCGCGCGAGGAGTGGGGCCGCAAGTTCGGGATGACCCACTTCGTCAACCCGAAGGACATTGACGGCGACATCGTCGCTCATCTGGTGGCGCTGACCGACGGCGGGGCCGACTATACCTTCGACTGCACCGGCAACACCACGGTGATGCGCCAGGCATTAGAGGCGTGCCATCGCGGGTGGGGCACCTCAATCATCATCGGGGTGGCCGAGGCGGGCAAGGAAATCTCGACCCGCCCGTTCCAGCTGGTCACCGGCCGCAACTGGCGCGGGACCGCGTTCGGCGGGGCGAAGGGGAGGACCGACGTGCCAAAGATCGTCGACTGGTACATGAACGGGAAGATCGAGATCGACCCGATGATCACCCACACGCTCACGCTCGACGAGATCAACCAGGGGTTCGACCTGATGCACGCCGGGGAAAGCATCCGCAGCGTCGTGGTCTACTGATGGAGACGCTCTCGACCGTTCGTGCGCACGGCGGCACGCAAGGAGTATACAAGCACGCCTCGACCGCGACCGGGACGGACATGATTTTCTCGGTGTTCGTCCCCGACTGTGCGCCCGGAGCGAAACTCCCCGTCGTCTGGTATCTTTCGGGCCTGACCTGCACCCACGCCAACGTCACCGAGAAGGGCGAGTATCGCGCCGCTTGCGCCAAGCACGGCCTGATCTTCGTCGCTCCCGATACGAGCCCGCGCGGGGAATGCGTCGCCGACGACCCCGCCTACGACTTCGGCCAGGGTGCGGGCTTCTATGTCGACGCGACCGAGGCGCCGTTTGCGGACAATTTCAACATGTGGAGCTATGTCACCGACGAGCTTCCCGCCCTGCTTGCCGCGCAATTTCCCGCCGACCCCATGCGCCAGTCGATCATGGGCCACTCGATGGGCGGGCACGGCGCACTAACCATCGGCCTCACCTTTCCCGACCGCTATAAGGCCGTCTCCGCCTTCGCCCCCATCGTCGCACCAAGCCAGGTCCCGTGGGGCGAGAAGGCGCTCGCCGGCTATCTCGGGGCCGACCGCGAGGCGTGGCGCAAGCATGACGCGGTGTCGCTTATTCAGGATGGCGCGCGAGTACCAGCCCTCCTCGTCGACCAAGGCGAGGCCGACAATTTCCTCGTCGAGCAGCTCCGCCCCGATCTCCTCGCGGCGGCCTGCGAAAACGCGAACATCGACCTCACCCTGCGGATCCACCCAGGCTACGACCATAGCTACTATTTCATCTCGACCGTCATGGCCCACCAGCTCGATTGGCACGCCGCAAAGCTGAAAGCTTGAGCAACTTTAACGTCCTCATTGTCGGCGGCGGCCACGGCGGCGCGCAGGCGGCAATCGCGCTTCGCCAGAACGGCTTTGCCGGAACGCTCGCGATCGTCGGGGAGGAGCCCGAACACCCCTATGAACGCCCCCCGCTGTCGAAGGACTATCTCGCTGGCGACAAGGCGTTCGAGCGAATCCTGATCCGCCCCACCGCCTTCTGGGAAGAGCGGCGGGTGTCGATGCTCCTTGGCCAGCGCGTGACCGCAGTCGATCCGGCCGCCCACATCGTCCGCACCGAGAGCGGCGAAGAATATGGTTACGGCAAGCTCATCTGGGCGACAGGCGGCCATCCGCGCCGGCTGACCTGCCCGGGCTACGACCTCGTCGGCGTCCACGGGGTTCGCGCCCGCGCCGATGTCGATCGGCTGATCGGCGAACTCGGCGATACGCGCCAGGTCGTCGTCATCGGCGGTGGCTACATCGGGCTCGAGGCGGCCGCAGTGCTAACCAAGCTCGGCAAGCATGTCACCGTCCTCGAGGCGCTCGATCGCGTCCTCGCGCGCGTTGCCGGCGAGCCCTTGTCGCGCTTCTACGAGGCCGAGCATCGCGCCCGCGGCGTCGATGTCCGCCTCGGCGTCACGGTCGAGTGCATCGAGGAGATCGACGGTCGCGCAACGGGCGTCCGCCTCGCCACCGGCGAAATTCTCCCCGCGCAGATCGTCATCGTCGGAATCGGCATCGTCCCCGCGGTCGAACCCCTCCTCGCCGCCGGGGCGAAAGGCGGCAACGGCGTGGCGGTCGACCCGCAGTGCCGCACCAGCCTGCCCGACATTTTCGCAATCGGAGACTGCGCCGCGCACACCAATGTGTTTGCGGACGGCGCGACGATCCGCCTCGAATCGGTCCAGAATGCCAACGACCAGGCGACGCTGGTCGCCAAGGTCATCACCGGCCACCCTGGCGAATATAATGCCGTCCCGTGGTTTTGGTCGAACCAGTATGACCTCAGGCTTCAGACCGTCGGCCTCTCGACCGGCTTCGACGACCTCGTCCTCCGCGGTGACCCTTCAACGCGAAGTTTCTCGTTGGTTTACCTCAAGCAGGGCCGCGTCATCGCCCTCGACTGCGTCAGTATTGTCAAGGACTATGTTCAGGGCCGCGCCCTCGATGTCCAGCGCCTCGTCCCCGACCGCGCCGCGCTGGCCGACCCCGCTACGCCGCTTAAATCACTGCAATAGGGCTGCTGGTCGATGGTATTGCGACGACGCAATTTGCCTAACGATCGCGGTCACAATTCTTCGCTCCAATCTTCGTCGGTGGCTTCCGCCGACTGCTCCGCCGCGGCGTGTGCCGTCTTGACCCCTTGCATCACGAAGCGCCATTGGCACCAGCGGCTAGTTCGAACGGTCCGGGGATGCACAGGAATGACGCTGGTCCGATCGATCGAGGCCCTGATTTGCGAGATGTCGCTCGAGGAGAAGGCCGGACAACTGACCTGCCTGCCTGCGGCGCGGTCACGCGCGACCGCGGCGGCGGCAAATCCCGACCAGATTGAGCTGAACGAGACCGAGCAGGCCGATGCAGTCCGGACCGGGCTCGTCGGCGCACTGTTCAACGGCTCGAGCGCCAGCTGGCACCGCCGAATGCAACAGATCGCGGTCGAGGAATCGCGCCTCGGCGTTCCGCTGCTGTTCGGCGCCGACGTGATTCATGGCTTTGAAACAATCTTTCCCGTGCCGCTGGGCGAGGCCGCAAGCTTCGATCCGATACTTGCCGAGCGGACCGCGCGTGCAGCCGCTGTTGAGGCAAACGCGACCGGGCTCGCGTGGAATTTCGCTCCGATGGTCGATGTCGCGCGCGATGCCCGCTGGGGTCGCGGGGTCGAAGGTGCGGGCGAAGATGTGCTCGTCGGCGAGCGGTTTGCGGCGGCGCGCGTGCGCGGGTTCCAGGGCGCCGGCGACCTGTCCGAGGCGACCGCGATGGCCGCCACACCCAAACATTTCGTGGGCTACGGAGCGTGCATCGCCGGGCTCGACTACAACAGCGTCGATCTGTCCGAACGAACCTTGCGCGAGACCTATTTCCCGCCGTTCGAGGCCGGGTTCGGGGCGGGAGCGGCGGCGACCATGGCGGCGTTCAACGATGTCGCCGGAGTCCCGGCCCACGCCAATTCGTGGCTGCTGCGGACCGTGCTTCGCGACGAAATGAAGTTTGACGGGCTGGTCGTGTCCGACTTCACCGGCGACCTTGAGCTCATCTTCCACGGTGTTGCCGCCGACGACGCCGACGCCGCGCGGCTGGCGCTGCTCGGCGGG
>JANMWM010000115.1:0-4358 GCA_031394005.1 Sphingomonas sp. | reverse complement strand
GTCGGTCGCCATGATCAGCACATGGGCATTTGCAATCGCAGTCACTCGCCGCTCGCTCCCTCGCGCGGAACCGTTGGCTGCTCCGCTTCATTACGCAGGCTTAACCTCGAAAGGCCCGCCTTGCGCCACTCCAACGACCGGATGCCCGGAATCACGCGCGAGAAAAAGGGCACCGGATGGGCTTATTTCGATCCCGACGGCAAACGCATCACCGACCGCGAGGAGATCGACCGGCTCAACGCGATTGCCTTGCCCCCGGCCTACACTCACGCCTGGTTCTGCCCGCTTCCCGACGGTCACCTTCAGGCGACGGGAATCGACGCGCGGGGACGCAAGCAATATCGCTATCACACCGATTATCGCGCGCGTCGCGACAAGTCGAAGTTCGGATCGATGGTCGAGTTCGGCGCTGCGCTGCCGAAAATGCGCAAGCGGGTCGAGGCCGATCTGAAGAAGCGCACCCTCTCGCGCGACACTGTCCTCGCCGCCGTCGTGCGGCTGCTCGACACGCAGCATATCCGCATCGGCAACGAACAATATGCCAAGTCGAACAAGAGCTTCGGCGCGACGACGCTGCGCAACCGCCATCTCGTGAAAAAGGGCAACAAGCTGCGCATGAAATTCACCGGCAAGCACGGCATCGTCCACGAGGTCGCGATCACCGACGCGAATCTGAAGCGAATCGTGGCGAAGTGCCAGGATCTGCCTGGCCAAAACCTGTTCCAGTATGTCGGCGATGATGGGGAGCCCCACGCGGTCACGTCCGCCGATGTAAACGACTATATCCGCGAAACGTCGGACGCCGAGTTCACCGCGAAGAGCTTCCGAACCTGGGGAGCCAGCGTGATCGCGTTCGAGCAGATGCTGGGTAGCGAGGAAGGCGAGCGGTTGAGCGTCAAGACGATGGTCGAGCCCGTCGCCGAAGCGCTCGGCAACACGGTGGCGATGAGTCGAAAATCCTATGTCCACCCACGCCTGATCGACGCGGTGCGCAAGGCGCCACGCGATGCGCTTGAGGGGCTTAAGCGCCCACCGGGACGCCGCTGGCTGTCGAGCGCCGAGGTCGGATTGATCGCCTATCTCAAGTCGAAACCGAAACGCCGCACCACCGCCAAGGCTTGATCGCGGCCCCTCCTCCCGCCAAGCAGCGGTGATGACAACGCTCCACGACTTCCTGCCATGGCTCGCCGCCAACACCGACGCGCTGCTGCTCGGCAGCCTCGTGGCGGCGGTGCTTGTGATCGCTATGCTCAGCCTTCGCTGGCTCGGCTATCGCATCGTCACCCGCGATCCGTCCAGCTTGACGTGGAAGGGCGTAATCGGCCGCGTTCTGTCGAAGACCTCGCTCGCGTTCATGGTCGCGACGGCCGCCGACACCGTCGCGCGCTATGCCGACATGCCGCCGCGCCCCGAGCATCTGCTATTCGTCCTCTTTACGATCGCCGCCGCGCTTCAGTCCGCGGTGTGGGCGCGCGAACTGATCCTCGGGGTCATCCACCGCAACATCGGCGAAGAGCCCGGCGGGACGACACTCGGCAATGCCTATGGCGTGATCCGCGTGATCGTCTCGGTCGCGCTGTTCGGGATCGCGGCCGTCGTCATTCTCGACAATCTCGGGGTCAACGTCACCGCGCTCGTCGCGGGTCTGGGCGTCGGCGGCATCGCCATCGGGCTGGCCGCACAGGGCATTTTCTCCGACCTGTTCGCGGCGCTGTCGATCCTGTTCGACCGGCCTTTTCGGCGCGGCGACACGATCCGCTTCGATGCTACCGTCGGCACGGTCGAGCGGATCGGGCTCAAGACGACGCGGCTGCGCTCGCCGACGGGCGAGCAGGTGATCATGGCCAACACCAAGCTGCTCGAGCGCGAGATTCACAATCTCGCCGAAGCGCAACGCAGGCGGGTGGTTGTGTCGTTCGGGGTGGGCCTGCGAACCCCCGCCGCGCGGCTGGCCGATCTGAACGCGATCGCCGCTGCGGCGGTGCGCGTTGCGCCGGGCTGCACGCTGGTCCGTTGCGTGCTCACCGGGCTCGGCGCGTCGAGCCTCGACCATGAGTTGATCTACGACGACGACAGCCTAGACGCCGACGCCAACGCCGCGCGCAAGGCCGCGATCCTGAGCGCTTTTCTCGGCGGGCTCGATCAGGCCGGACTGCTCCTGTCGACCCCGACTCAGACCGCCTTCAGCGCGCTTCCCGATGGGCGGCTGGTCCCGCCTTATGGCGGGGCGGCGCTGCCGTAGCGTCACCGGCTCGGCACTTGCGGGGCAGCGTGATGCGCGCCTAGGACGGGGCATGCCAACCGCCAGCCTAGACGAAATTCGCTCCAAAGTCGGCACCGACATCGGCACTTCGGACTGGATCACGGTCGACCAGCAACGCATCCAAATGTTCGCCGACGCGACCGAGGACCAGCAGTTCATTCACATCGACCCGACCGCCGCCGCGCAGACGCCGTTCGGCGGGACCATCGCGCACGGCTTCCTGTCGCTGTCGCTGCTCAGCCGGATGGCGGCCGATGTCATGCTCAGGCCCGAAACGCTCAAGATGGGGGTCAACTATGGCCTCGACCGGGTCCGCTTCATCGCCCCGGTGCGCAGTGGCAAGCGGGTGCGCGGCCAGTTCACGCTTGACAGCATCGAGGCAAAGGCCCCCGGCCAGCTACTCACCCGCCACACCGTCACCGTCGAGATCGAAGGCGAGGCCAAGCCCGCGCTGACCGCGATATGGTTGGGCATGATGTTCGTCTAAGTTTCGTCTCCAGGAGAAGAATTATGTCCGCACGCGACGCCGTCATCGTCAGCACCGCCCGCACGCCGATCGGGCGCGCTTATCGCGGAGCGTTCAATGCGACCCCCTCCCCCACGCTGGCCGCACACGCCATCCGCGCGGCGGTCGAGCGCGCTCGAGTCGCCCCGGCAGACATTGAGGACGTCGTGATGGGCGCCGCAATGCAGCAAGGCGTGCAGACCACCATCGGGCGCACCTCGGCGTTGCGCGCCGGCCTCGGCGTCGGCGTTGCTGGCCTGTCGATCGACCGCCAGTGCGCCTCGGGCCTGGTCGCCATCGCCACCGCCGCCAAGCAGGTCATCGTCGACCGCATGGACGTGTGCGTCGCGGGCGGCGTCGAAAGCGTCAGCCTGGTCCAGACCGGCGAGATGCGCGTCGGCGCCGATCCCGATCTGCTGGCGATGCACAACGGCGTCTACATGCCGATGATCGACACCGCCGAAGTCGTTGGCAACCGCTACAGCGTCAGCCGCGAGCGCTGCGACGAGTATGCGCTCCAGTCGCAACAGCGCACTGCCGCCGCGCAGGCCGCTGGCATCTTTGCCGACGAGATCATCCCCGTGACCGCGACGATGGGCGTCAAGGACAAGGAGACCGGAGCGATCTCGATGCACGAGATCACGATCGACAAGGACGAAGGCAATCGCCCCCAGACCACGCTTGCCGACCTCCAGAAGCTCCAACCCGTCCGCGGCACGCCCGAGAATATCATCACCGCCGGCAACGCCTCACAGCTCAGCGACGGCGCCTCGGCCTGTGTCATCATGACCAGCGAGATGGCGGCGCAACGCGGCCTTACCCCGCTCGGACGCTATCTCGGTATGGCCGTCGCAGGCACCGAGCCCGACGAAATGGGCATCGGCCCGGTCTATGCCGTCCCCAAATTGCTCAAGCGCTTCGGCCTCCAGGTCGGCGACATCGGCCTGTGGGAACTCAACGAGGCATTCGCTGTCCAAGTGCTCTATTGCGCCGACACGCTCGGCATCCCGATGGACAAGTTGAACGTCAACGGCGGCGCGATCTCGATCGGCCACCCCTACGGTATGTCGGGCGCCCGCCTCACTGGCCACGCGCTGCTCGAGGGCAAGCGGCGCGGCGTGAAGCATGTCGTCGTGACGATGTGCGTCGGCGGCGGAATGGGCGCGGCGGGGCTGTTTGAGGTTCTCTAGGAACCGCGGAAAACGGGCGATTTATAATTGATTCGTCATTACTCCGCCACAAATCATGAAGCCGTTGTTAACCACTGCTCGCTAGAGCAAGCATCATGACGAACGCGACGCGCTCCGTCCCCGGTTCCTGGCTGACCACGGCGGAGCTCTCGCCGCACTCGCTCGATGAGCGATCGACACTGGCGCGAGCGGTCGAGCTGTTCCGGGCGGACACCGATTTGCGGTTGCCTCCGGTGGTCGGCCAGAACGGTCGGCCGCTTGGCGCGATCTTCGAAAAGGACGTGCGGCTGCTGCTGCTCAATCCGTTCGGCCAGACGCTGCTACAGAACCCGACCTTCGGCGCAAACCTGAGCCAGCACGTCCGCCCTTGTCCAGTCCACGAGCTGACCGACCACATCAC
>JANMWM010000065.1:0-5347 GCA_031394005.1 Sphingomonas sp. | reverse complement strand
CGATCGCGGAACAGGTAGTGGCTGCACAACTCGGTGAAGGCACGCGTGCGTTCGCGCCTCCCGTCGCCCAGGATCTTTGCCACCGCGATCGTCGTGTTGTCGTACAGGATCGATAGCGGCACGCCGCCGAAGAACGCGAACCCACGCTCAGCACCGCGCCGGCGTTCCGATGGCCTGCTTTGTCACCGGCGCATCCATGAGAAACTAGCAGATTTCCGGGTTTTGTTCAACCAATTACGGACGTCGGCGAATAGGGAAATGGTGCCCAGGAGAGGACTCGAACCTCCACGACCTTGCGATCGCCAGCACCTGAAGCTGGTGCGTCTACCATTCCGCCACCTGGGCACGGTGCGTTCGTCGTCATTCGGGTAGAGGCGCGGCGGTTAGCGGGGGCGTCGGCGGCTTGTCAACCGGCTTAGCATGACGCTAGAGCGCGACGCCATGAACCCTGCCCCGCCCGACGCTTCGCAGACACTCGTCACCGTTATCGGCGGGGGCGGATTCGTTGGCCGCTACGTTTGCGAGGCGCTGCTCCGCACTGGAGCGCGCCTGCGCGTCGCCCAGCGCGACCCCCGCGCCGCCTATTTCCTCCAGCCGCTCGCCGCGGTCGGCCAGTTGGGCTTCGTCGCGACAAGCCTCACCAACCGCGCCAGCCTCGATCGCGCCTGTGAAGGGGCGACTGCCGTCGTCAACCTCGTCGGCATCCTGAAGGGCAAGTTCGAAGCGATCCATGTCGAGGGCGCCCGCAACGCCGCCGAGGCCGCAGCCCACGCGGGCGCATCTGCCTTCGTCCAAGTCAGCGCGATCGGCGCCGACGCCGCCAGTCCCTCCGCCTACGGTCGCTCGAAGGCCGAGGGCGAAGCCGCAGTCCGTGCCTCCTTCCCGACCGCGACGATCATCCGCCCGAGCCTCGTCTTCGGCCGCGAGGACCAACTCACCAACCGCTTCGCCCAGATGGCGCGCCTGCCCTTCCTCCCCGTCATCGCCGGGGGCACGAAATTCCAGCCGGTCTATGTCGCCGACCTGGCGCAAGCGATCGCCGCCGCCGCGCTCGACCCCCTCACCCACGCCGGCAGGAACTACGAGATCGGCGGCCCCGAGGTGATGACCATGCGCACCCTTAACGAACGCATTGCCGCGCTTGCCGGCCAGTCGCCCGCGATTGCCCCTGTCCCCAATTTTGTCGCCGAGCTGATGGCCAAGCTCGGCTTCCTGCCCGGCGCGCCGCTGACCCGCGATCAGTGGGCGATGCTCCAGACCGACAATGTCGCCGCCCCCGGTGCCCCCGGCCTTGAGGCGTTCGGAATCACCCCGACCCCGCTCGCCGCCGTCGCCCCTGCCTGGCTCGACCGCTTCCACAAAGGTGGCCGGTTTGCTCCACGCCACGACGAAACCCCCGCTTCGCTGTAAGAAACGCCCGTGCCGATCATTCTCGTCGTCATCCTGCTCGGCATCGTCGAGGGGATCACCGAATTCCTGCCCGTCTCCTCGACCGGCCATCTCATCCTCGCCAACGCCCTGCTCGGCTACGATCCCGAGACATGGAAAGTGTTCAACGTCGTCATCCAGCTGGGCGCGATGATGGCCGTCGTCGTGCTCTACTGGCGGACCTTCGTCGCGGTGATCATGGGGCTGGTGAAGCGCGAGCCCGGGGCCTTCGCCTTCGTCCGCAACGTGCTGATTGCGTTCCTCCCCGCCGCCATCCTCGGCTTCGCCATCCATGAACAGATCGA
Source organism: Sphingomonas sp. (assembly GCA_031394005.1). Taxonomy (GTDB): domain Bacteria; phylum Pseudomonadota; class Alphaproteobacteria; order Sphingomonadales; family Sphingomonadaceae; genus Sphingomicrobium. The sequence goes on along the minus strand of JANMWM010000065.1, from coordinate 3,614 downwards.
GGCGATGCTTGGCTCGGCGCGGATCGTGTCGGTTGCGCTGATCGTAGGCGGCCTCGCCATCCTCGTTATCGAGAAGACCGCCAAGCGCGGCGACATTGCCTCCGTCTCGGCCATCCCGTGGCACAAGGCACTGCTGATCGGCGTCTTCCAGTGTCTCGCGATGATCCCCGGGGTCAGCCGATCTGGCGCGACCATCCTCGGCGCGCTCACCCTCGGTGTCGAGCGCCGCACCGCTGCCGAATTCAGCTTCTTCCTCGCGCTCCCGACGATGGGGGGAGCCACCGCGCTCGAGCTGTTCAAGAACCGCCACGACCTCGGTCCGATCGGCCTGCCGATGATCGGGCTTGGCGCGCTGGTCTCGTTCCTCGTCGCACTAGTCGTGATCAAGGCCTTCCTCGCGATCATTACCGAGCGCGGCTTCGGCCCGTTCGCCTGGTACCGCATCCTCGTCGGCGGCGCCGCGCTCGCGTGGCTGACGCTCGGCTAGGCGTTCAGGAAAAACCAATCGAATCATGCTATGGTAATCAGACCGCCGATTCACGGAGTAACCCTATGCGTCCCCTCCTGATCCTTCCGCTGCTGTCCCTCGCCACCCCGGCGCTTCCCCAGGCTTACCCGGCCCCTGCCCCAATCCCGCCGCAGATCATGGACCCCGCGCTCCCGGCCCAGCTCGGCCGGATGGCGGGTGCGCTGACCCATGCCTTCATGAACCTCCCGGTCGGCGAGCTCGAAGCCGCGATCGATGGTCGCCCCGCCACCCCCGCCGATCGTCGCAAGACCGTCGGCAGCGAAACCCGCCGCGACAACCCGTACGTCGAGCAGGACATCCAACGCGACGTCGCCTCAAGCGCCGGGGCGATGCAATCCTCGGCCCGGGCGATGCAGCGTGCCATGCCCGCAATCCAGCAGGCACTTGGGGCAGCCGCCGCTGTGATCGAGCGCGAAACCTCCAACCTGCCAAGTCCCGCCTACCCGCGCCGCTGATCTCGGCGCAGCGCAAGCCGTTTCGCAGCGGAAGTTTATTTATCGAGTGTCGGGTCGCGGAATCTCGCAATTCCGCCATTTGTGGAATATTGCTCGTGGGGAGGGCCCATGGCCAGTTACCGACTTTACTGCCCTGATGGGCATAGGAAAATTACGGCTGCCGAATGGATCGAGGCCGAGGAAGACACAGCCGCGCTCGCCGCTGCGCGTGCGCTCGGCAAGCCAATGCCGTGCGAACTATGGCTGCGTAACCGGATGATCGAACGGATCGAGCCGCCCTCCTCCTGAACCGTGCTAGACGCGCGCCGCACGCACGCTAAAGCAACGCCCCATGTGGCAACTCTTCCAATTCCCGCTGTGCCCCTTCTCGCGCAAGGTCCGCCTCGTGCTTGGCGAGAAAGGCATTGCCCACGAGCTCGTCCGCGAAAATCCGTGGGAGCACCGCGACGAGTATATGGACCTCAACCCCGCGGGCGAAACCCCGGTGCTGGTCGAGACCGACCTCGGCCTGACCCTTATCGGCAGCCAGCCGATCGTCGAATATTTCGACGAGACCGTCGACAAGTCGCCGATGCTCCACGGCAACGCCGCCGCCCGCGCCGAAATTCGCCGCCTGACCGCATGGTTCGACGAAAAACTGTTCCGCGAAGTCGTCGAGCCGCTGATGCACGAGCGCATGCGAAAACGCCTCGTCAGCCGCGAATCCCCCGACACCGGCGTGCTCCGCCAGGCGATGAAGGTCGCCAATGGGCACCTCGACTATCTCGATTATCTCCTTGACCACCGCCGCTGGGTCGCCGGCGCCGGCCTCAGCCTCGCCGACTTCTCGGCGGCGGCGCAATTGTCGGTGATCGACTATCTCGGCGCGCTCGATTGGCGCGGCCACAAGCAGACCAAGGACTGGTATTCGGTTATGAAATCCCGCCCCGCCTTCCGCCCCCTGCTCGGCGAACGTATGGAAGTGATCGTTCCCCCCGCGCACTACGACAAGGTCGATTTCTAGCTCAAGCCGCCGAAACCAAGGGAGGCTTTGCGCAGCAAAGGCGAGCTTGGACGACTAAACGGCGCATGCCGGCAGACGACCGACCAGCGGGAGTGTCGATCGACGGCGCGGCTTTGCCGCGTCGCGCTCCCCGGACCTGTACCTATTTGCCCACCGCAGTCATCAGATAATTCAGCCGTAAATCCTCGCTCCGATGTAATCCCTTGGTCGGCGAGAAAGCAATTCCCTCGATATCGATCACCTTCAACCCCGCCCCACGCACCATCTCCCCCAGCGCGTCGGGCGCGAGGAACGTGTCGTAATCGTGGGTACCGCGCGGGATGCGGCCCAACCCTTCCGCCACCGTGATCGTCAGCAGTTTCGACAGGCCGGTACGGTTCGGCGTCGACATCACCAGCAGCCCGCCCGGTGCCAACCGCTCGGCCAGCGACTGCACGAACGCGGCGGGGTCAGCGACATGCTCGACCACTTCCATCGCCGTTACCAGGTCGAACTGACCTTCCAGCGCCTCGACCCCGAGCGCGCGATAGTCGATCGCCAACCCGCGCGCGCCGGCGTGCGTCGTCGCCACTGCAATCAGCTCGGGCGCCGCATCGACCCCGGTCACCGCCGCCCCCAGCCGCGCCAATGGCTCGCACAGCAACCCCGCCCCGCACCCGACATCGAGCGCGCTCTTCCTCGTCAGCGGCCGCAGCGCGCACTCATCCAGCGCCCAATGCTGGTCGCACCGGTCTCGGACATAGGACAGCCGCACTGGGTTCAACCGGTGCAGCATCGCCGAAGCGCCATCCGGATCCCACCAGTCTGCGGCCATTGCCCCAAAGTGCGCCGCTTCGTTCGGAAGGATACTTGTCTCGTTCATGCGCCCCTCCTAACAGGACGCCGCGTCCAACCCAAGGAACTCCGCCCGCCACATGCCCAATACCGGACAGCGCATCGTGATGAAATTCGGCGGCACCTCGATGGCCGGGATCGAGCGCATCCGTCACGTAGCGGACCGCGTCCGTCGCGAAGCCGCCGCCGGGAATCAGGTCGCGGTGGTCGTCTCGGCGATGGCCGGCGAAACCGATCGCCTCGTCCAATTGTGCAAGGAGGCCACCCCGCTTTACGACCCGCGCGAATATGACGTCGTCGTCGCATCCGGAGAGCAGGTCACCGCGGGCCTCCTCGCCATGACGCTCCAGGGCATGGGTCTCAACGCGCGCAGCTACATGGGCTGGCAGCTTCCCATCCGCGCCTCGGGTCACGCCTCCGCGCTGATCGAAGGGATCGACGTTGCTGTACTCGAGCGAGTGTTTGACGATAGCGGGATCGCCGTCATCCCCGGCTTCCAAGGCGTCACCTCCGAAGGCGCACTCGCCACGCTCGGCCGCGGCGGCTCGGACACCTCCGCCGTTGCTCTCGCCATCGCCGCCAAGACCGACCGAGGCGAGCTCGAGCATTTCCTCATAGGTGACGACGTCGAGTTTGCGGGCGCCGGGGACGATCCTTGGGTCGGTGGTATAGACCCCGTCGACGTCGGTGTAGATGTCGCAGCGGTCGGCCTTGGCGGCGATGGCGAGAGCAACGGCGGAGGTGTCCGAGCCGCCGCGGCCGAGCGTGGCGAGTGCGCCTTCGGAGGTGACGC